>JAISPZ010000134.1 GCA_031274555.1 Bacteroidales bacterium
TCTCTCTTAATTTATTGAAAAAGATACGAGTATGGGGTCTTTACGAACTAAATGACTAAAAATTGATGGAATAAGCAATCTTTAATTAACCTGCTTAAAATTTAAATGCGTTGACCCTGGTGGCGGAATCCTCTATAAATTGACAGTTATTTATATTTAATACATTGGGATAGCCACCATCGTCAAGATGGATTGCGCCACCTGCGTTGCTTTTATTATTTCTAAAAACGGAATTTTCGATTATAATATTGCTTCCTGCAGCATAAACCGCACCTCCTTTTTGAGTAGAAAAGTTGTCTTTGAAAATCATATTTCTCATTATGAGCGGAGCATGGATAAAAGGATTCACATTTGTACTTATATAAATACCGCCTCCACTTTGAGAAGCTGCAGGAGAAACATTTGCATTGCCACCAGAAACTGTAAATCCATCTATAACAGTAGTATCTACTTCACTTGGAGTTCCATTGAGAAAAAGTACATGATAAAGATTGTCGCTCCTGTCTGATGGAAAAACTCCGTCCCCGCTTAAAATGGTTGTATGTACATAAGGATCGCGGTCGGTTATTGCAGGTGTTCCTGAATTTGGAAATCCACCTAATATAACAATGCCATGTTTTAGATAGTAAGCATAACTCATCTGGTCGCTATGCGGTGGAAAATAACCAGCAGGTATTCTGCTCGGTTTATACGTTCCCTCTGCAACAAGGATAGTATCGCCCGCTATGGCACCGTCAATAGCGTCCTGCAAGTCACCATAAGCATCTGACCAGGATGTCCCTACTCCTGTTCCGCCACTTTTTACACAGTAAACGGTAGCGTTGATTTCAGCCGTCGCAAACGCGAATAGCGCAAAAAACAAAATGATATTGTATGTGTGTTTTCTCATAGACGTGAGATAAGATACTATATAATTTTTTGCGGAAAGACTTTTACCAATCTTTGCCGTTGTTAGAATTGCTACGAATTTAATATTTTTTTTAACAATTCGTAATAATACAAGCATTTCAGGTAAATTCATTTTTTTGTCTGCAGAGGAAATTTGTATCCACTCTCGCAGGTGAATTTATCTTTCGCCTTTAATCAGCAACACAGCTCCCGCGCCAAGCACCAAAAATACTCCGGCGAGGACGAGCATAAGGATTTGCGAACCGCCGAGCAAATAGAGCAACGATCCTCCCAACAGTGCTGCAACAATCTGCGGAATACAAATTGTACCATTGAAAAGACCAAGGTATGTTCCCATTTTACTTGTGCTTTTAAGTGCATTGGTGAGAAGCGTAAACGGTAATGCAAGCATTGCAGCCCACGCGCAACCGATAAGGAAATACGAGATAAAGAGAATATATTTACCATTTACCGCGATACCCAAAACAGTCGCTTCAGAGGGGACAAAAAATGTTGAAATAAAACCTATAGCACCAAGCAGCAGCGAAACGATATACGCTGTCTTATGGCTTTTGAAGCGTGGTATAAGCAACGCCCACAACACCGAGCCTACAGCCTGCACCGCAAACAGTACACCTACCCAATTGCCTGCACTTTGGTAGGCTGCCGAAGCTGTATCGGTAGTGCCCCATATAGCGTCTGCAATACCACCGTTTGTATATGTCCACATATACATAAAAGCCATCCAGGAGAAAAACTGCACTAACCCGACAGTCCAAAATATTTTAGGTGCTTTTGCTAAAAGTTTGAACACGTTGCCACTCTCTTTTTTGGCACTTATGCCGTGATATTCAGCATACTGCACAGGTGGCATTTCTTTAACTTTCAGTACGGTATAAAGCACGCATAATATAAGAATTGCTGCACCGATATAGAACGACCATATTACGGAATCCGGCACTACACCGGCTTGTGCAACGTTAGAGATTCCCCACCACGTAAAAAGTATCGGAAACAGATAACCGACCAAAGAGCCTGCATTACATAAAAAACTTTGAATTGAATAGGCAAACCCTTTTTGTTTTTCATTAACCATATCCCCTACGAGCATTTTAAACGGCTGCATAGCCATATTTATAGACGTGTCGAGGAAGATAAGCGAAACGAGTCCGAAAATCATTGCTGCACCTACCGAGAACGCGAAACTTCCTGCATTTGGCAAGAGGCACATCACTAAAATAGCGACAATAGCACCGACCAAAAGATACGGAATACGCCGTCCGAGCCTTGTCCACGTTCTGTCGGAAGCTGCACCGACAATCGGCTGCACAAGAATACCAAGCAGTGGTGGAATAATCCAAAAATAGCTTAGGTTATGCGGGTCCGCACCAAGTGTAGCGAAAATCCTGCTAATATTAGCACTCTGCAGCGCGTATGCAATCTGCACACCGAAAAATCCAAAAGACAAGTTCCAGATTTTCCAAAAAGACAAATCAGGTTTTTGTGTATCCACGATATTAATTGTTAATTGTTAAATTTTCCAAAAAGACAAGTCAGGTTTCTGTATTAATAATCTGCAAAAATACGATAAATTTAAAGAAAAAAGTAATGGTAGTATTTTTAAGGCGTGTAGCCTGCCGTCTTGCAAAACCGCCAAAAGGTGGGCTATCGCCAATATATAGTTTCAACCGTTAATATCTCCAAAAAATTATCACATCCGCAATATTGCATAATTCACTGAAAATTGTAACTTTGCAAGTTAAAAAAAACAAAATAGGACAATGAAGAATCGACTTTATCAAGAATAGACTTTATCAAGAATAGACATGACAAATTACGAGCAAATAGAAATACTAATTAAAAATTCACCAACAGTAAAAATGTTGCGTGGCAGTAATGCTACGCTGACTATTTCTTTTTTACTAACTAAATTTAAAGAGACAAACGAACAACCCATTTCTTATAACACTATTATTCAGGAGCTTGCAGATTATATTGATAAATCGGACTGCAAAGATGAAAATAAGCCTGATTTGAATAACTTGGGATTGGATTCATTCGATAAAGCCAAAAAATATGTCGAACAATGGGCGGACGAACAGCACAGATATCTGAGTATTTATACCGATGAGAACTCAAAAGAAGTAATGGTTGTTCCTACGAAATACACTTCTCGTGTTTTTCAAATAATTGAACTTCTGAGAGAACGAAAATTTGTCGGTACGGAATCGAAATTCAAGGATATTTTCAATAAACTTCGGGAACTGATAGAAAACAGTACAGATGATCCTGCAAAAAAAATAGAAAGATTAGAAAAACAAAAGACGGAAATTGAATCTGAAATCAGGCGAATAAAACAAGAACAGACTGTCAAAACTTTCGAAAATTATCAAATCAAATCGCGATTTGATGACATAACTAAATTGACAAATGAACTAATAAGTGATTTCAGAGAAGTGGAGGATAATTTCAAAATCATTGTCAGAAGTATTATCGAAAAACAATCAGATAATACCTTGTCAAAAGGGAAATTATTACGACACACTTTTGATGCATTAGACGAATTAAAAACAACCGATCAAGGTAAAAGTTTTTATGCTTTTTGGAATTTTTTGTTAGACGACACAAGTCAAGACGAATTGAAAATGCTTGTTGAGGAAGTGTATAACATTCTTGAAGACAGAGGTATAGAACATAATGACAGGTTTTTGAAAAAAGCCAAAGCAACTTTACATTCGTCAGGCAGAAAAGTTTGGGATTCTAACAATCTGTTGGCAAATAAACTTACACTAATCATTGCCGAAAAAAATTTGGAAGAACGCAAAAAAGTCAAAGAAACTATAAATAGTATTAGACAACTTGCTTTGCAAATAATTGATAAAAACATTGCTATTGATGCTTGCATTGAAATTGACGGTGAGGTGGACATCAATTTGCCTATGGAAAGAAAGATAGGTCAAGAAAAAATTCTTTCTGAATTTGACGAACAGCCTAAAACCGCCGAAAATATTTTGGACCTGGAGTCATTAAATAATCTGCAAAACATAAGACATATTAATCGAAAAGAATTACTGAATAATATAGAATTATTGCTGAATGACAAAGAGATGGTTACTTTAAGTGAAGTTCTACTCAAATACCCTGTAACAAAAGGGCTGGCAGAAATTTTAGGCTATATTTCTTTGTTGCAGGTAAATGAAAAATTTTTGCTCAACAAAGAACAAACCGAATACTTAAAATTTGATTTTAAAAATGAAAAATATCTCAAAGTACCACAAATAATATTTTGTAAATGATAAAATAAACATATGAATGACAGAAATATTACGTACGAACCGTACGCGCCTGTGATAGTAAAACTACTGAACGGAACTATTTACGATGAAAGTGAGAAACTTTGGAATGATTTGTTGTTGTATCAAGTTCCAATAACTCAGTTTTTTGAAAAAATTGCCATTGATTTGATTGTTGATAAAAAAGATGGGTATGCCTATTTAAAGCAGATTGAAATAGATGAAGAAGGCAATACTATCGGGCTTGTCAAGCGTATTCCATTAAAATATGAAACTTCAATGATTTGTATGTTTTTGCGTGAAATGTTAGATGAATTTGAAATTAATAATATTGACCAGCGCAATTTATATATTACACATAAACGATTGAAAGAAAATATTGAGCTGTTTTTCAAAGAAAAGACCAATAAAGTTAAGTTATTGACGGAATTTGACAATTATATAAAAACCATTGTAGAAATTGGTTTTTTGAAAAAAATAGACGACAGCAATGTATCAAAAGACGATACCCGATACGAAGTTAGACGAATTATTAAGGCAAAAATCACAAATGACGTTTTAGAGGAGTTTAAAAATAAATTGGAACAAAATGTATAATTTATTTAACACAAAATCAGGCGAAGCAGGCTACCGCTTGCAATATTTTGAAGCGTATAATTGGGGAACTTTCGACAAAGAAATTTTTCGTATCTCTCCGCAATGCAACACCACTTTGATTACAGGCTCAAACGGCTCTGGAAAAACCACTTATATTCAAGGATTACTGACGCTAATTGTGCCTGAAAAACGATTCCGCTTTTACGAACATCAACGCACAGAAGAAAGTTATGTATTGGGCGAATTTGGCGATATAGAAACTGAAAGTGGCAGACAAATACAACGACTGCGACACGATAAGTCCAGCGCATATTCTATCCTGCTTGCCGTTTTCAAAAACGAAAACCATTATGTGACACTTGTTCAGACTCGTTGGTTTTTGGGCAACGAAATGAAACGAAGATATATTATTGCTTTTAAACCATTAACTATTGCTGACGATATTTCGCCTTTTGATGCCAAAGGCGAATGGTTAAGACGACTGAATAAAAAATATCCCAAATCCGGCAACAAAGAAATAATACAATCTTTTGATGGACCTACAAAATATGCCGAAAATTTGTTGAAAATTTTCGGTATGCGCTCATCAAAAGCCCTGACATTATTCGACCAAACGATGAGATTGAAGACAATGACGAGCTTGGATAAATTTATCAGGAATAATATGTTGGAAGAAAGCAAGATTGAAATCGACTTTCAAAATCTGCGAAGTAATTACCAAAAATTACTTGACGCACATCGCGAAATGCAAAAAGCAGAAAAACAATTGGAACTTCTTAAACCCGTCAAAGAAAATGCAGAAAAATTAGAAGCAACAAAAAACGAATTGATACGATTGCAAGATTTGCAACAAATAAATCCCGTCTATTTTTCTCATCATGAACGTCGTTTTCTAAAAACTGAAATTGAACGTGAAACCATTGAATTAAGAAGAATTGAAGATAATGAAAAAAAACTGCGAGAAGATATTGAACTTAACAGAGATGCTGCATCTAACTTGAATTCCGATATTTGCAACGACGAAACAGGCAAACAAATTCATGAATTAGATAGAGAGATAAAGGGAAAATCTATCGAAAAAGGTAAGCGAGAAAATAAACTTGCCACGTACAATAAAGCCGCAGTGAAGATTTATCTCGAAGAGAATCCCGATGAGAAAACTTTTTATGAGCAGATTACAAAAGCCGATAATAGGATGGCTTCTATTAATATAGAACTGAAAGATAGGGATACAGGCATACAGAAGAAATTACGGGCTTTGGAAAATGAAAAAGATTCTCTTGATGACAAATACGCTGAAACGTCTAAAGAACTCGAAGAATTAGTTAAACAAAAAAGCAATATTACAGGTCGTGTTTCGGAAATTCGTCAAGAAATTTTAATTTACACCGGTGCAACCGAGCAAGAAATTCCATTTATCGGCGAATTGATACAAGTCTTACCAAAAGAGAAAGATTGGGAATTGGCGATTGAAAAAGTCCTGCACAACTTTGCCTTGCGATTGATTGTGCCGGAAAAATATTACAAAAAAGTGAACGAATATGTAAATGATAATAACTTGCGTGGGCGCATTGTCTATGAGCGATTTCAAGGCGAAACCTTTCTCAACGCCATGATTTCAAAAGACAAGGACAGCATCTTGACAAAAATTGAAATTAAACGACAATCGGAATATGCCGATTGGATTGAAAATAAAATCAAAACTAATTACAATTATATATGTACAACAAAAGCAGATTTGCCAATATACAATAAAGCCGTAACTATAACCGGACTTGTGAAAAATGGTACGAGGCATGAAAAAGACGATAGAGAAAAATCTTTATCAAAAGCCAATTTTGTCTTAGGTTGGGATAACAAAGAGAAAATAAAATTAGTACGCGAAGAATTAAAAAAATTAGACGGAAATATAAAAGAAATAACTGAAGAAATCAAAAAATTAAACAATCGCCAAGAACGATTGGAAAAAGAAGAAAAAGACATAATTGCTTTTAAAATGTTTGACAGTTTCACTGAAATTAATTGGCAACCGGTTCTTTCAGAAATCCAATCTCTTGAAAAGCAAAAAGACGAATTGGAAAGAACAAATGACAGAATAAAACTTTTAGAAAAGCAGTTGGAAACGTTGAAAGAAAGAATAAGAAATGATGAGGACAATCAGAGAAAAGCAATTGTGGCACAAACAACGCAAAACGAGTTGATAAAGACATTGGAACAACAACGACAAGAATGTGAAAACCTTTTGGAAAATTTCAGTGAATTAGACCTTACGGAGAAATTTGAAATATTCGAGAAAAGTTTCAAATCAGAATTAGACGGATTGTATTTTCAAAATTTGAAAGACAAACGAAAAACAATTTCTGACACTATTGAAACAGATATGAAATCGGAAGCAGAAAAACAGAAAAAAAATGAATTAGATCTGCAATCCGCGATGCAAAATTTCAAACAACCTGATGACTCAATAATTCAAGTTTTCAAAAATTGGACTTCCGATACACACAAGCTGAGCAAAGAAATTACTTTTGTTGATGACTATCTCGAAATTTACGACCGCATAGAAAAAGAAGAACTCACCAAATATCGCAAGGAATTTAAAAACTATCTTAACGACAATATGATAAAAGGTGTTGCTGATTTCAAAACCTTGTTAGACACACAGGAAGAACAAATACGCGACAGCATAGAAAAATTAAATGAATCTCTAAAAAAGATTGACTTCAAAAAAAGTCCACAAACAACTTTTATTCAACTGTTTGCCGAAAAAGATACTTCAAAAGATATTCAAGATTTTCGTTTTAATTTAAGAGATTGGAAACCAGATATTGCCGAATATGAACGAACCAAAGACGATAGAATATTAGAAAACAGTTTTCTGAAAATAAAAGAATTAGTTGATAAGCTAACAGAAAAAGAAGAATGGAGAAAACGAGTAACCGATGTGCGCAATTGGCTACGTTTTGTGGCGAAAGAGTTCTATCGGGAAGATATAAAACGTCCGCCGAAACTTCACGAAAATATTGCCAAATATTCTTCGGGGGAACAGGCGCAATTTACATATACTATTATGGGCGCGGCAATTGCCTACCAATACGGCATATTGAAAGATGGACTAAACAGCAATTCTTTCAGATTTATCTGCGTTGATGAAGCATTTGCCCGACAGGACGAAGAAAAAGCTGATTATTTGATGGATTTAGTTAAAAAACTAAATTTGCAAATGTTGTTAGTAACGCCTGATGATAAAATACATATTGCAGAACCGTATATTTCCGGTGTTCATATAGTCCACCGTATCAATAACCGAAATTCCAGAATTTTTGATACAACCATAGAGCAGGCAAAACAAATGATTGAAGAACAAGTATGATTACAGCAGACGAAATAAAGAAAAAAGCGGAAAATATTTATATCGAATATTTGAAATCTGTCGTTACAAAAGAACCATTTTTCCCAAAAGTGGTTCGTTCCAACAAGTCCGCTTCATCTGATTTTAACAAAATGCGAAAGGAATTGGCTGAAGTAATCGAACACTCAAAGGATCGAAAGAACTATGGATATACAATTATTTACAAGCAAATAAACACAAGAAATCACGGTATTCAAAGTTTGCCGGAAGAAATCAGTTTCCAAAGCGAAATAGACTTTTTAAAATATTTGCTCAAAGAGAAAGAAGTAGAAAAATTTAAAGAAGATTGTGCGTCAATTCTTTCTCAATTTCCCGAGTTGAGAGATTGGATAATCAAGTATCCATTAAAAGTGATTGATAATTATTCGGAATGGGATAGTTTATTAAAAGTTTGCAAATATTTCAAATCCAATCCAAATCCTAATTTATACATTCGTGAACTACCTGTACAGGTTCACACCAAATTTATTGAGAAAAATAAAACTATAATCAGAGAGTTATTAGATATTATAGTTGAAAAATATGTCCAACAAAGCGAAAAGGATTTTGAAAAACGCTTTAATCTGAAATATGCAGAGCCAACAGTACGTTTTCGTATATTGGACAAAAACGTCAGTCAGCAATATTTTTCGGGGATAGATGATTTGAGTATTCCTGTCAGTCAATTCGAGCATTTAAAGCTACCTGTAAAAAGAGCATTTGTGATAGAAAACAAGATGAATGTTCTCACTTTCCCTGCTATGAGCGAAACTATTGTACTGTTTGGAATGGGTTACGGTGTAGAGATTTTAAAAAATGTTCGATGGTTGAGTCGCGTAGAATTATTTTATTGGGGTGATTTTGATGCGGATGGTTTTCAAATTTTATCGCAATTCAGAGGATATTTTCCACATACACGGAGCATTTTGATGGATAAATCAACTTTCTATAAGTTCTTTGAAAAAGAATCTTCCAGATCACCTGCAAAAGTTACGACAATATTGAACCTAACCAACGAAGAACAAGAATTATACGAATTGCTGAAAGCGAATAATTGGCGTTTGGAACAGGAAAAAATACAAATTGACTATGTCAGGAAAAAGTGCGAAAATACGGCTTGCTTTATCACCATCCCTTAGCGCAATTTCATCAATAGTGTCCACCTGTTTTTTCAACTCACAATTTTCGATTTAAAACCGTTGCAGGTTCGTAATTCGTAATTGACGGTGTCTGCCCGAAAAATGCCATAGACAGCAGAGCCACTACCACTCAAAGAGGCGTATAGTGCACCATTTTTGTAGAGTTCGTCTTTTATTTCGGATATTTGGGGATACGTTTCTCTCAAAGAATTTTCAAAATCATTTTCCACTTTTCCACGCCACTGTTCTATCGGAAGTTTCAAAATTTCCTCGAGAGGTTGTCTGTCACTGTTTGGCGTTACATTTCTATACGCCTCTGATGTTGAGATAGAGAATGGGGGCTTTATTACAATAACGTCGTATTCTTGAAATTCTCTGCTGGGAAAAGATGTAAACACATCACCCCTACCCGAAGCCATACGCGCACCGTCTTCCAGAAAAAACGCACAGTCGCTGCCAAGCTCTCTACACATTTCCTGCAACGTTTGCTTATCCAAACCGAGCGAAAAAACTTCGTTTAATCCGCGTAAAGTATAAGCAGCATCGCTACTCCCCCCACCAAGACCCGCGCCAACAGGTATATGCTTGTGCAGATATATTTTGCATGGCGGAACGTTTGTATGCTCTCTCAAAATATTGCGAGCGCGGATTACCAAATTATCGACAGACGACAGCGCAGAGCGACTATTTCCCTGCCATTCGGAAAAATCAATAACCTCGAAAAAATCAACCCCATCCAATGCGGGGACAATCTCTAAAATATCTGTCAAGTCCCACAACGGAACGAACGACAGCGAAAGATCATGAAAGCCATCATCTCGCTTGCGTAGCACTTGCAAGCCAACATTTATTTTTGCGTGTGGAAAAAAAATCATAACTACTGTTTATAAATAACTACCTATAAGATAAAGTGGCACATTAGTCATCCATGCTTCTTGTCTATAGTTGGAGAGAGAAGTGCGAATAGCAATTTTCGGTTTATATTTTTGACAAAAGAAGCTAAAACTTTTTGCACGTAAATTTTCCCCTGCCTTTACCTCAATAGGAATTATTTCATCATTTTCATTTTGAATAACAAAATCACGATATTAACACACTTTTTTGGACATAAAACCATTACAAATGTACACTTTTTTGGACATAAAACATCTACAAAATACCGTTTCAATAAATAAAATAACCAACAATGCCCGAAAGAATAATAAGGAAAATCGGGTTCACTTTTTTCACGAACATCAATATAAGAAATGAGGCGGCACAAATTATCACACTTTTGTAATCAATAAAATTTTCGGGTGTCATAAGAACTATTGCTGCCGAAAAAATAAGCCCTACAACAACAGGTCTTAGCATTGCAAAAATATTTTTCACATACTTATTTTTCCTATACTTAAAAAGTACATTAAGCACAACAAGAATAAGAATTATTGAGGGCAGACAGAGTGCTAAACTTGCCAAAAGAGAGCCCAGAATACCAATAAAATGAGATTGATAAACGCTGTATGTGGCAATATATCCTGTGTATGTCGCACAATTTATGCTAATAGGTCCCGGTGTCGTCTGCGAAATCGCAATCATATCGGAGAATTGAGCAACATCTATCCACCCATGTTTAACGCACACTTCGTGCTGAATCATAGATAAAATCGCATATCCTCCTCCAAATCCAAAAATCCCTATCTTGAAAAACGACAAAAAAAGTTGAAAAAATAACATCTCACTGCAAAAGTAAGAATTTTTATGCGCGAATTCATCGTAAGCTTCTAAACAACTTATGAAATTTCTTCAAAAACAGCAACAAAAAAACTGCCGACATCACATAAAAAAACGAGCCTGACAAACTGTCAAACTCGTTTTTTTTACTCAATAATACTGAAGCCCATTCTAAAACGCTACAACAACTACTCGGTCGCTTCCAACAACACATCCTTTCAAAACGCTACAACAACTACTCGGTCGCTTCCAACAACACATCCTTGATTTCCCACGTGCCAGCAGCAGCGACTGTGGAGCGATAGCGGAACGCGAAGTGGAAATTGTCGTTTCCAACGTAGGTGTGCAACGCTATCCGTCCACTGTTGTAGTAAGTCCAATTCGACGAACTCTGCAAGTTTGGAATAGCAACTTCTGTCCATTGCAGCGTGTCAATATTTCCGCTCCCATCATAAGTTGTGCTGACCCAAACAGAGCAGTCAAATGTTACTTCACTGCTAAGGTAACGTGCCACGTGTACAAAAGATAGCGTAGTAAATTCACGTCCCGACAAATCAATCGACGGAGAAATTAGCCAGTCGTCACCATCGTGATTGGTACTTTCGTAATATTCCGTCATCTTTGCATAATGATAGCTGTCCCAAACCCATGCTTTCTCGCCAACAACACTCACAGGCGTAAAACTTCCCAAGTTATCGTAAAACGTTTCAAACAATAGCAACGTATTAACATACTCCCAATCATAAGATTGAGTGACGGCAAAACGCGCCTGACGAAGCTGCACATTCCACGTATTTCCGTCATAGACAAAAATCTCCTGACGCTCCATTGGCGGCTGCGTACCAAGATAAAATTTATACGTTATAGCCTTTACCTCGCCCACCTTAGAATAACCAAACTTATTTTTCAAAAAGAGCGGAATAAAGTAGAGCGGATCAATCCCGATTTCAAAATTCAAATAGCGACCCGGATACCCCGCAGCCGTACCCATACTGATATAATCAAGACTGTCAATCGTATATTTTTCAGAAGACGACAGCTTATCCACTTCAGGATTTATAAAATCTCTAAAGCTCACTACTACTTCCGACTTTGGGTCTAACGACTTAAATTTAGTAGCCTGCAACGACTTTAAGTACTTTCCGATAAGCTCAATAGTGTAGCCGTTCGGCAAAGATTTACCTTTTGTGACGCTGTCCGCCAAGATAATCAAGTTGAGCGAATCCTGCCCCGACTTTGTTTTGGCTTCGTCCGACAGTACTTTCGCCATTGCAGAATAATCATCATAAGAAAGTATAAGCTCTTGTACTTTCACATTGTTAAGATGAACACGATCTTCGTATCCTGCAAAATTATTTTCATTCCATTTGGTGCAGGCACTAAGCAAAAATGCTGCTGCAACGATATATAATATTTTTTTCATATTCTTTAATTTTTAACGTTATTAAAATGCTACTTTTAAACTCAATGACATCGTTCTTCCGAACGCATATATAACTTGAGCCGTCTCCCAGGTATGACTCGCTCCGTCGTTAGCATCCAACACATAAGCAGCGTCAAATAAATTATTAACATTACCTGTGATAGTAAATTTGCACGGACCGACATTGAAACGATAGCTCAAAAATAAATCAAATACCGAAGCATCGGGTATTCTCCACGGATCAATCATAGTATTCTCTCCAAAATTGTTGGCAATGCTGAAATACGAATAATTGTGACTGTAATACTGCCAGTCCAAACCTACTTTGAAGCCACGCAAAAATGAGTATGAAGCACCCAGACTGCCTGTCCACTGTGCCGAGTTACCAACGTGGACACCTTTCATATTCACCACAACCTTAGCATGTTTGGGACTCCCTTCTTCAACAACATCTCCACGTTCATCAACAGGCTGACCATCACGATTATACGCATAACCCTCCGCATTTTTAGTCCATTTCCAATCACCAAGTGACAACATACCCTTTAATTCAAAATTCTTAAACGGTTTAGACACAATTTCTAACTCTATTCCCTGATGTAAAGCATTTACACCTTTTAGATTTACCGTACCTGCGTCAGGATTACTCGCATCCACAGAACGAGTTATAGCCTTATCATTCCAATTGGTATGATATAAATTCAAGTTCACCGTAACGTAACGCGAACGGAACGCCGCGCCCAATTCCTTTGAAAAGATTTTTTCATTTACAGGGTCAGGGTTCATCCCGTTAGACGTGTGGATAGATGTGAAAACACCGCCCGACATAAACGGAGCACGCGAGATATAACCAATATTTCCAAATACATTAAACATACTGTTAATATTGTAATTGACACCGCCTTTCACCGTAAAACCAAGAAAGTTCATCGTTTTGGACCTTTCATTATCGTAATAAAATCTGTCTATCTTCCAATAAGAATTATTCGAGATAGAACCTGACACAAATGCGTTTATATATTTATTGCTGTATTCGCCCTGTGCGAAGCCACCGACCTGCACCACATAACCTGTATTGTCGCGATAAACTATATCACCCACTTTAAGTTTCTCATTCAAATATGCAAATGTGTTGCGTTCAGCACCACGATTATTTTTAGATGCACGGTCTGGATCAATAAAGAAAGCACCGCCTAACAAATCCACAATCCTCGCCTGATGAATACCCTCATAATATCGCGCGTCAATACCGGCAGAAATATCAAAACCTTTACCAACTTTCGTGTTATATGTAGAAATCAAACCATACCAATTATGTTCATTCGTGCTTGTGGCAATCACCGCTTGAGAGCCGTTGGGGTTGGCTGCATTCTCCGCCATTATCGCGCCAAAATCAAAATAATTATCAAGGGTACGGTATTTTGTAGTTACTAAACCGCTTGAAGTTCCGTAAAGATCACTGCGATTATTACCACGTCCGCCATATCCGCCACCACGACCGATAGAAACGTAAGCCACTGTCGATAGAGAACTCTTATCATCAATATCCCAATAGTGATTGAGCGAAATCTGGGGTTTGTGGAAGTGATTGTAATAAGAATTGTGGCGTACACCCTGGTCATCAAAGCCGTAAGAAGCATTATAACGATACCCCTCTTTATATTTCTCATATTCGCCGATAAGCAACTTATCACCATTATAACGCTGACTGTGCCATTGCGGTGCACCAAAACCGGTGAGAGAAATCAAATGATTGTTATTAATCCTCTTTGAAACATTTGCGAAATAGGAATAACCGCTAAACTCTGTGCCAAGAATATATCCACTGCTGCTCCAGTTCTTTGCTCCAAGCAACGTTACCGCCCAACCGTTAGACATCAAGCCTGTCGAGTGGGAAAACGAAATTTTGTGAGAGCCGTCGCTACCAATACCATAAAAGGCGGTAGTAAGCCTTTCAGCATCCGTGCTTTTTGTCATAACATTAATTGAACCGCCCACAGACGGCGAAGACACTTTGGAAGCACCCAATCCACGCTGTACCTGAATTGAACTCGTAACGTCCGAAAGTCCAGACCAGTTGCTCCAATAAACGCCGCCCCATTCCATATCATTTACAGGAACACCATTAACCATAACCGCCACGTTAGCAGGCTCAAAACCACGTAAATTGACACGTGAATCGCCATAGCCGCCACCCTGTCTTGTAGCATAAATGCCCGGCGTACTTTTCAGAATTTCAGGAAACTCCTGTATTCCCAACCTGTCCTCAATAACAAGAGGCGATATGGTTGAATACGCCACAGGTGTTTTACGCCCGATAGCAGCGTCAGCCATAACAGACACACCTCTCATCATGACAGTGTTCGGCTTAAGCTCAATCACCTCATCGTTGCCAGATGTAATCGTCACTTTCTGACCGATATAGCCAATGTAAGAAATTGTGACTTCCGTCCCGTCTTCCGCCGCCAATTTAAATTTCCCCATTAAGTCAGTGGTAGCACCACCTTTTTTGACAGGGTCATAAATAGTTGCACCAACAAGTGGCTCACCTGTTTCCGCGTCAAGCACCGTCCCCTGCAAATAATTTTTCTGCACCTTAGGCTTAGTGTTCGCGTGATGTGTCTTTGTGTCATGCGGAGTGTGCGTACTCGGCGCGTTCTGCGCAAAAGCTGATATTGGCGCAAGCAATACCAACAACATTAAAAAGATTTGTGTTTGTTTCATAGAAAATAAAATTTTTAGTTCGTTTATCTTGTTTAGGTTAATTCCCTTTTTGAGGTACAATATTTGGGCGTTCCCCCGCCCCCTCGCAGAGCTTCGTGGGCGGGGTCGGGCTTTCCGCTGCAATCTTTTTGCCAATTCCACTTGTGCTCTACTACCCACCGACACACGCAAAGCCCACTACCACACGCAAAACAGCCTGTCAGCAAAAAGGATTTCCGCTGCAATCCCTAACGCAAGCCC
>JAISPZ010000044.1 GCA_031274555.1 Bacteroidales bacterium
ATGGATGATATGGTGATATGGGGTGACGACAAAGATAAATTGCTTGCGCAGTCAAGGGATATTCAGAATTTTCTGCGCGAAAAACTGCTACTCGACCTCAAAGAGATTTGTCATAATAAAACGTCTGTCGGCGTACCTTTTCTGGGCTACAGGATTATGAATGACCGTTTGAGGCTGCTGCCAAATTCCAAACGGCGATATGCAAGAAAGATGAAAGAATATAAGGCTATGTACGATAGTGGGCTTTGGAGTGAACCAGTCTATATGAGTCATGTCATGCCTGCCACATCTTTTGTACAAAAAGCGGACAGCGCAGGCTTTCTCCGCAACACTCTCACCAAAATCGGCACATTTTAATTTTGCGGTGTCGAGTGTAAGTTATTAACAATTTCCAGCACCTAAAATTGCAAATGTGCCAATTTATAGAGGAAAGTTACCTATTTTTATTATCTTTGCAGTTTGTATGAAACGGTTTGTATGAAACGGTTTCGTCTATCCATTAAAAACAGATTATAAATACATGAAAGGTGACTTTTCAACATATATTTGCGCATTTGCTTTGATTGTTCTTGTGTCTTTTGCAGGAGAAGGTTTGTATGCTGCGCCCAAGAAGTCTGTTACGCCAGACACGTCTGCTGTGTCAGACGAACTTGTTGTGCAGGATAAGCCTGTGGCATCCCAAAAGTCTGTGGCATCCCAAAAGCCTGTTGTGTCCAAGAAGTCCGTTGTGTCAAGGAAGTCTTCCACGTCGGACAAGTCTGCCAAAAAATCATATAACAAAGTTCTGAAAAATGGCACGAGTAAAGAAAAACTTGAGTTTGCAGAGCAGGCGTACAACAGCAAAAGTTATAAAAAAGCAATAGCCATTTACGAAGATATGCTGCCGTTCCTTAGGGGTAGGGAAGGTCTTGAAGAAGTTCTCTATCGTCTTGCTTACGGCTATTATTACGAGAGTGACTACTTTATGGGGAGTCATTATTTTCGTTTGCTCACAAGGCAGTTTCCGAATGGTAGTTATCTTGAGGAAGCGATGTATATGGCAGCGTATTGCAAAAGTATGGAATCACTGTATTTTCGTTTAGACCAGACGGCAACAAAAGATGCGATAAAACAGCTTCAACTTTTTGTAAACTATTATCCCAAAAGTCAGCGGGTGGCGGAAGCAAACGGCATTATAGATAAAATGCGTGCAAAACTCGCGAGAAAATCTTTTGAAATAGCGAATATGTATTATCGCAGAGATTTATACAACGCCGCCGCTATCGCTTACAATAATTTTTTACGCGAATACCCCGAGTCATCATACAGGGAAGAGGCAATGTATAAATTAGTGAAAAGTCGCTATCTCTATGCAGATAAGAGTATAGCAGCCAAGCAGCCCGAACGCTACGCTAAGGTAATTGAAAGTTACGAGATGTTCTATCGTAATTTTCAGGCTTCAAAATATATGAAAGAACTCAATAGATATAAGGAAGTGTCATCAAACATCAAACACTAACGATGTCAAACATCAAACACTAATCAACATAACATCATCGAACATCAAACAACATAACGTCATCGAACATCAAACAACATAACATCATCAAACCCCAACACTAATCAACATAACATCATCAAACATCAACCAACATAACATCATCAAACCCCAAATACTAATCGACATAACATCAACCAACATAAACTAATCAACATAAAATGGACTACAAAAAAATTAAAACAAATCAGGAGGCAATCACTCGTGATGTGGACAGGTTTAACGACATGACAGGTAACCTCTATGAATCGGTAGTAATACTTTCCAAACGAGCAAATCAAATTTCACTTTCCATCGGTCAGGAGTTGAGGAATAAACTTCAAAATATCACTCCTTTGGCACAATCGGGTGACGGTTTTATCGAGGAAGTTTACGACAATAGAGAACAAATAGAAACAGCTCGTCAGTACGAGCAACTTCCCAAAGCCACGTTAATGGCAGTTCAGGAATTTCTTGATGGCGACTTGCGTTTTCGCCGTATGGACGAGGAAGAAGCATCTAAATAGTTTGGAAGAAAATGTCTTTGAAAGATAAAAAAATTATCGTGGGTATATCAGGTGGTATTGCCGCCTATAAAACGCTTTCGCTTATAAGATTGCTTGTTAGTGAAGGTGCGCAGGTCAGGGTTATTTGCACGCAAAATGCGTTGCAGTTTGTAACCCCGCTCACGATTGAAACACTCTCTCAGAACGATCTTTATTATGATACGTTTGGACCGCGTCAGATGTCCACCGAACATGTTTCTTATGCCGATTGGGGCGACTTATTTATTGTTGCCCCCGCAACAGCGAATATCATCGGTAAAATGGCTCATGGTATTGCGGACGATGCGCTTTCTACCACGTTGCTTGCATTTAGAAAACAAATTCTAATAGCACCTGCAATGAATGTAAATATGTTTGAAAACCCTGTGGTGCAGGACAACCTGTCGTTACTTTTAAATCAGGGAATGACAATACTCGACCCCGAATACGGATTTCTTGCTTGTGGCACCGTAGGAAAAGGTAGAATGCTTGAGCCTGAAATACTGCTCGAAGCCATACGAAATTCCTTAAACAGCATAATGGAGCTTGAGGGAAAAAATGTACTTGTTACCGCCGGTGCGACAGTAGAAAGTATTGACCCTGTAAGGTTTATGAGCAATCATTCTTCGGGGAAAATGGGTATATCTATCGCGAATGTTTTTGCTGTGAAAGGTGCAAAAGTGACGCTACTGCTCGGAAAATCGCATATTCATCCGTCTAACAGCAATATTACTGTAATAAAAACGTTGTCGGCAGAGGAAATGTATAAAGAGGCTCTTAGACTCTGGAAAAAAACAGATATTGCGATTTTAGCCGCTGCCGTTGCAGATTACAGACCTGTGAAACAGTCAATCCAAAAAATAAAAAAACAGGCAGATACGATGACTCTGGAATTGGAAAGGACACCTGATATCCTTGCCGCACTCGGAGAAGCAAAGAGCAGGAAGCAGACTCTTATCGGCTTCGCCCTCGAAACGGACAATGAAACAGCGAATGCCAGAAAGAAATTGAACGAAAAAAATGCTGATATGATTGTGCTAAATTCGCTTAAAGACAAGGGCGCAGGTTTTGATACCTCAACGAATAAAGTGTCGTTTATCACAAAAAATAAATCGGAAAATTTTCCGTTAAAACAAAAAGAAGAAGTGGCGCGGGATATTGTCGAATGGGTTATAAAACGATTGTAACGTGGCAAAAAAAATACTTATCCTTTTATTTCTATTATCCGCTTGCCTTACTGTTAGAGCGGATGAACTCAACTGCAATTTAAAAGTGTCGGTCGGCAGCAGGGTGAATGTGCCGAATAAAAAAGTCTTTGAACAATTGGAAAGATCCCTCACACTGTTTGTCAATGGCAGAAAATGGACGAATTTATCTTTTAAGCCGAGTGAAAAAATCAATTGTAATATAGTTATAGATGTTCAGGAATACGACTTGCAGCGCAGCATAATGAAATGTTATATTTCTGTACAGTTGCAGCGCCCTGTGTATAACAGCTCCTACACCACAACTATTCTAAACACGATAGACAGGAATTATACTTTCAAATATGCCGAAAACGATCCTATAGAATATTCCGATGAGAATATAGGCACAAATCTTACGGCAACAATATCGTACTACTGCTATCTTATGCTCGGTCTTTATTTTGATTCTTTCGGTTATCGTTCAGGGGAAAGTTTTTTTGACGCTGCCCGCAACGTTGTGAGCCTTGCACAAAGTTTTTCGGAAGAAGGATGGAAGACAAGCGAAAGCAATAATCGCAATCGTTATTGGACAGTAGAAAGTTATTCCAACGGAAATTTTTCTGCCATCCACGAAGTCCTGTACGATTACTACAGGAGAGGATTAGATCAAATGTACGACGACCCTGCGCTTGGCAGAGAGGGTATTCTACAGGCGTTGCAAACTCTGAAAAAGTTAGATGATCAACGTAAAAATCTTCCATCAAAACTTTCGTTTATGGAAACAAAGGCTGATGAACTTGTAAATATATTCAAGGAAGCCCCCCCTGCTGAAAAGAAGGTCGCACTCGAATTGCTTAAAGCACTTGACCCGGGCAGTTCAAAATATAATTTTTAATGTATAAAACGAGCATGACAAATTTGGCGAGTTCCATACTGCCTATAAATTATAAGCGTATAAAACGAGCATGACAAATTTGGCGAATTCCATTATGACTGATGAAAAACAATTTATAAACGTATGAAGATTACTATCGTAGGAACAGGTTATGTAGGTCTTGTTACAGGCGTATGTTTTGCCGAAGTAGGCATAGATGTATGCTGTGTTGATGTGGACAAAGAAAAGATAGCAAAACTTAAAAAGGGAATTTCCCCCATTTACGAGCAGGGATTGGAGGAAATGCTTTTGAACAATCTTGAAAAAAAGAAAATAACATTTTCCGACTCGTTAGAAGAAGGGATGCAAGGTGCGGAAATTATTTTTTCTGCCGTAGGAACTCCTCCAGACGAAGACGGCAGTGCTGATTTAAGTTATGTTTTAGATGTCGCTCATCAGGTCGGGCGGAATATGAAAGATTACGTCCTTGTTGTGACGAAAAGTACCGTTCCTGTGGGCACTGCTGAGAGAGTACGCAAAGCGATAGAAGAAGAACTTGCCATACGTGGCGAGAATATAGATTTTGATATAGCATCAAATCCCGAATTTTTGAAAGAGGGTTCGGCGATAAAGGATTTTATGTATCCAGAGAGAATTGTCGTAGGGGTAAGTTCTTTTCGCGCACAGGAGGTTATGGCACGTCTTTACAAGCCATTTACATTAAACGGTCATCCTGTGATTTTTATGGATGTTCCATCTGCTGAGATGACCAAGTATGCCGCAAACTCAATGCTTGCCACACGTATAAGTTTCATGAATGACATTGCAAATCTTTGCGAGCTTGTAGGTGCGGACGTTAACGCAGTACGCAAGGGGATAGGCAGTGATACCCGTATCGGAAGCAAGTTTCTTTATCCGGGCATTGGCTACGGCGGAAGCTGTTTTCCGAAAGACGTAAAAGCACTCATTAAAACTGCCGAAAATAACAATTATAAAATGGGAGTTTTATGCGCGGTAGAGGAAGTGAACGAAAGTCAGAAATCGCTGATGTTCAATAAGTTTGTGAGTCATTTTAACGGCGATGTTAGAGGGATGACAGTTGGTTTTTGGGGTTTGGCATTTAAGCCCGGTACTGACGATATGCGCGAAGCACCGTCCCTCGTTATGATAGAAAAACTCCGCGAAGCAGGTGTCAGCGTAAAGGCTTATGACCCTGTTTCCATGCCCGAAAGCAAACGCAGGATTGGTGACGTAATCACATACTGTAAAGATATGTACGAGGTAGCCGAGAATGTAGATGCCCTGTTTCTGATTACCGAGTGGACGGAATTTCGTTTCCCAGATTGGGAACGAGTGTCTTCTCACATTAAAAACAAGGTGCTTTTCGACGGTAGAAACCTTTACGATAAAAAAGAGCTGGAAAACGACGGATTTACCTACTACGGCGTAGGACTTTAGAATGTAGAATTTAGAATGTAGAATGTAGAATTGGGCGTTCCCCCGCCCCTCGCAGAGCTTCGTGGCGGGGTCGGGCTTTCCGCTACAATCTTTTTTGCCCCCCCCCACACAGCCCCCCCGCTGCAAAAAAGGATTTCCGCTATAATCCCTAACGCAAGCCCCCGCACTGCCCCCGCTTGCGCGGACTATGCCGAGCGTGAGCGACTTCATTGCGAAGCAATAATCCCTAACGCAAGCCCCCGCACAGCCCCCGCTTGCGTGGACTATGCCGAGCGTGAGCGACTTCATTGCGAAGCAATAATCCCTAACGCGCCCCAACATCGGTCAGTTAAACAAACAATAATATGAAGAAAATACTTGTGACAGGTGGAGCGGGCTTTATCGGCTCACATCTCGTAGAGCGACTTTTGAATGAAGGTAACGAAGTAATCGCACTTGACAATTACTTTACAGGACAGAAAAGTAATATTGTACATCTGCTAAATCATCCATATTTAGAAGTTGTCCGCCATGATGTTACCACCCCTTTTTATGTAGAGGTGGACGAAATTTATAATCTTGCCTGTCCTGCTTCCCCTGTGCATTATCAATACAATCCCATAAAGACAATAAAAACATCAGTGATGGGAGCTATCAATATGCTCGGTCTTGCCAAGCGCATTAACGCCAAAATCTTGCAGGCATCCACAAGCGAAATTTACGGAGATCCTAAAATACATCCGCAGGTAGAGAGCTATTGGGGCAACGTAAATCCAATAGGAATACGCTCCTGCTATGATGAGGGCAAGCGGTGCGCCGAAACATTATTTATGGACTATCATCGCCAAAATAATGTTAGAACAAAAATTGTCCGCATTTTTAATACTTACGGTCCGAGAATGTTTATGAATGACGGCAGGGTCGTTTCCAACTTTATAGTTCAGGCGTTAAAGGGCGAAAATATTACTATTTATGGGGACGGCAGGCAGACACGCAGTTTTCAATATGTGGACGATTTGGTAGAGGGGATAATTCGTGCGATGGCTACTACTGACGACTTTATCGGTCCTGTAAATCTCGGTAATCCTAATGAATTTACAATAAATGAGCTTGCTGAAAAAGTGATTGCGATGACAGGGACTTCGTCCAAGATTGTTTATAGACCTCTTCCGTCTGACGACCCTGCTCAAAGAAAGCCCGACATTACGCTTGCAAGCAGTAAACTTGATTGGACACCTGTTGTACAGCTTGAAGAAGGGCTTGAGAAAACGATAGCATATTTTCGTAGTATTGTATGAAGGTTCTAATCACAGGCAGCAATGGACAACTCGGCAATGAGTTGCGTTCTTGCAGCGCAGGCTCTAACTTTTTGTTTGAAGATGTGGACACGCTTGATATTACTAATCATGCGCAGGTAGAAAAATATTTTATTGACAATTCTGTCGAGGCTGTTATTAATGGTGCGGCATATACTGCGGTGGACAAGGCGGAGAGCGATGTTGGTATGGCATTTAAGGTGAACAGAGATGGTGTTGCGGTCTTGTCTGATATATGCAAAAAGCATAACGCTTTTATGCTTCACGTTTCCACCGATTATGTTTTTGACGGAACGGCGAGCGAGCCGTACAAAGAGGATGCTGTTACTAATCCGCAGAGTGTATATGGTGTGTCTAAATTGGCGGGCGAAAATGCGATGATCATTTCAGGCGTAAATGGTGCTATTGTCCGCACCTCGTGGCTTTATTCTTCATTTGGAAATAATTTTGTAAAAACAATGCTTCGTCTGGCAGGTGAGAGAGATGAATTGAGAGTTGTTAATGATCAGTATGGTTCACCAACTTATGCTGCCGACTTAGCGGCGGTGCTACTGAAATTGCTTACAGTTGCTCATTCGGGGCTACAGATATATAATTATGCGAATAATGGAGTTTGCAGCTGGCATGAGTTTGCTTCGGAAATCATACGTCAAAAAGGATTAGGGTGCAAAGTTATTCCTGTTCCTACGGCAGAATACCCAACTGCCGCCGTTCGCCCCAGATACAGTGTCCTCGACACATCAAAAATTGCCACCAAGCTCAACATAAAAATCCCTGCGTGGCAACACTCATTAGAGCAGATGTTGTCTAATTGAACTGCATATATACCTTTTTTATCAAGTCGGTAGCTTTTTTGTTTATGTGCTTGTTTAAAATTTTCTGCTCGCTTTTTTCCAATAATGCATATTTGCTCTCGTGTTCTTTTAAAAAATCTTCGAGAGTATCTTTTCCAAACAATCCTATCAATTTTCCTGTGTCTTTCGGTATTGAAATTTCGCCAATTTTACTCACCACGTTATTTAGTCTGTTTTCCGTAACATAGTCTTCTGCTATTTCCAATAAAGCTGTAAGTGCTTCGCTGTAGGTCGGTTCAACAAAGAGTGAGGGCTGCCGTTTCTTTACAGATTTTTTCTCTGCAAAACGGCTGTTTTTATTTTTCAGCAATATGCGCGTACCGTTCCCAAGATAAAGAGGTTCAGCGGGACGGATAACAACACCCTCACAGATATTGTCCTCTATCGGTGGCAAACACAACCATTCGGCGATATGACTCTGAAAAGCGTTTGGATACTGCATACATTCGTCTAATGTTCCTGTGAATAAAGTTTTGGCATAGATAAAATGTTCGGCTTCAAAAAAATCATTCAACTCATCAACAGGAAGATAGCGACCACTTTCTGCCATCCCAATATGTAAGTCGAATGCGTAGAACTCATGAACAGGACTGTAAAAAACGCCTTTCTGAATAGTCATCACCTTTCCGTAGTTCTTTACATCGCGGTGCGGATAAGTTCCGCCAAACATTTCCCCATAAATCGACAATGTTTCCAAGTCAGGATATTTTGCCTTTACACGCTGAAAAAGACTGATGACTTTTGGCGTATATCGCTCAAGCAATTCTTCGTAATCATAAAATTTTTCGCCCTGTTCAACATAGCCACTGCGCTTGGCAAAGCGCACGGTTTGTCCGTCTGTTACAAAACAGGTGTTAGACCCGTGTACTTTTTCCTGCACCACATAAGGCGTACCGGCGAGTCCTTCCAACTTAATTCTTTCCACAAACGTCTTATCGTAAGTGTTTTCAATAGAACTGTACTTTCTGAATGTCGTCATAACTTTATATCTTCATATATTATTTCCACAAATCTACAAAATAAATTACAATTAAAAGTCGCTGGTTTTTGATTTTGAATTTAGACTATCTATTTTGGACGGTCATTTAGTTAAATCTATCGCCCCACAAGTGTCGCCAAAATCCGACGAAATCATTTCATGGATTGAGGGGAAATGATAGCGCAATTTGCATATTTTCTCTGTGAATTTCAACGAATTTTTTATTCGTCTGTGTGCAATTCAAGAATTTCATGTATATTTGCGTGACCAAACACGATTATTATGACAACGATGAGTATCACTTTTAACGATAAATCGCTCATTCCTGCAATCAAACAGCTATTATCTCGTTTGCCAGACGTTAAGAATATAACTGTCAGTCAGGATAAAGCAAGTGAAGATTTTTTTACAGAGGAAGATTACGCAAAAATAAAATTGGGACGTAAGCAGATAGCAGAGGGAAAGGGTAAACGCTGTAAAACGGTTGAGGAGTCGTTACGCCATTTTGACTTATTGTGATGTACGAAATAGAATATTCCCCTGAAGCAGAGCGAGAATTGAACAAAATAATAAAGTCTGACAAGCAATCTCGTAAAAAATTAAGAAAATTGATTGAGGAGTTACACGAACACCCTCGTACAGGTACAGGAAAACCTGAACTTCTTAAAGGAACTTCATACTATTCGCGCAGGATAACGCAAAAGCACAGACTTGTTTACGAAATATTGGATAGCATTGTCCTTGTTTATGTTTTGGTGGTGTCAGGCCACTATGAAGACAAATAACATATCTGTCCGTTCTTTTTTTAAATTACGTACCGCTGTTAGTTCTCTTTCAGGGCTTCGGTGAGAGATATGCGCTTGCCACCCCTGAAAGCGACTACGAAAGCATCGCGGAAACCTTTTGTTTGGATTGATTTTAGCAGGTCTTTTGCGCGGGCAAGGTCGGCTTCTTCACCGCTGCAATATTTGAAAACACCATTCTCGCTGTACTTGCTGACGTTCTGCAACGCGCTGAACTCGGAAGAATTTAGTGGCTTGTCTATAGATGATGAGGCGAACTGTACCTTGAAGATAACTTTATTGTTGGTGGAGTCCACCGCTCCAGCCTTTGTAGAAACAGCAGGCGTTGTGCTTTTAGTGGTTGCGACAGGCTTGTTATCAGGCGTTGTGCTTTTAGTGGTCGCGACAGGCTTATTATCGGACGTAGTAACATTCCCCTCTACCTGATACTTGTACTCCCGAAAAGCATTTAAGAGCGATGTCGCAATTGCCGTTTGTCCGCTATCCGACATAAGAAATTTTTCCTCGTCAGGATTACTGATAAAGCCGATTTCCGTCAGAACGGACGGCAAAGCACATCCCCATAAAACGACAAACCCCGCTTGAAAAACTCCACGATTAGGGGATTTGACCAAAGTGCGATACTGTTCTTGAAGTTTTTGTGCAAAAGAAATACTTTGGTCCAAGTAGGCGTTCTGGTACATTGAAAAAATAATATATGCGTCAGGCGAATTAGGGTCAAAGTTTTCGTAATTCTTTTCGTAATTCTGTTCTTTGAGAATTGCGGCATTTTCTTTCTGTGCTACACGAAGATTGATGTCACTTTTATGCATACCCATAACCCATGTTTCTACTCCGCGAGCATCTTTATTATCGGCAGAATTACAGTGAATGGATATAAAGAGATCAGCTTTATTTTTATTTGCAAGTTTGCTGCGTTCGTGAAGCTCTACAAAACGATCATCATTGCGAGTATATATAACTTTTACATCGGGAAAACCTTGCTTAACGAGTGATCCTAATTTTAGTGCAACCGAAAGTGCAATATCTTTCTCTTTGCTTTTTTTTCCTGTTGCACCGGGGTCATTCCCGCCATGCCCAGCATCAATGACAAGCGTCTTTACCGAGCCACCCGACTTTTGCGCAAACGCAAATGCAGGTGTCAGTAAAATCAAAAATATTATTTGAATAAGATATATTTTCTTGAGAAAAAATTCCATAAATAAACAATTATAACAGTTATAATTTTTGATGTCATATAATATATTTCAAAACCGTCTGTGAAAATCCACATAAACAAACTGTTCAACGCAAGCCCGACTGCCCCGATAATAAGGAAGATAATAAATTCTTTATTTCGACTGTAATCCCCACGTGAAGTGAAAATCCAAATGATACTTAAAATATAATTAAGTACTGTCCCTGCAATAAAAGCGATAGCGTTAGCAATAAGATAGTGAAACCCCGAAAGTTCAACAAGCAGATACAGGAGAAACATATCCGACAACACGCACACTCCCCCGACAAAGATACCCCTAAAAAATTGTATAGAGGTGCGGTCTGTCTTAGAGATAAGAATATCATACAAAATATCTTTTATACTCCGAAGACGAAGCCCTTTATCCGTCTTGTCAAACAATATGTCTTTGAGGAAATTCATCGCAGCAAATTTAATATATTTTCTACAGTTAATCCACATTCGGAATATAACTGTTCAACAGTTCCATGTGAAATAAATTTATCGGGGATACCAAGTGGGATAATCTCGCCTTTATAACTATTCAAAAATGCAAATTCCGACACCGCCGAAAAAAGACCACCTTTAAGTGTGCCATCCTCAAGTGTGATAATGCGCTTGTGACGAGAAAAAATCTCGCCGAGTAATTTTTCGTCAATAGGTTTAAGGTAAATCATGTTGTACAGTGCCACACGCGGGTCGTTGCCAACTCCATTCAAAGCCATATTGCCGATATGTCCGATAGAAACGATAGCCGTAGTCGCGTTGTCGCTTCCGCACACTTTAATTCCCTTGCCGACAGGCTGAATTTCGAGCGGTGTTCTCCAATCCGTCATAACACCCCTGCTGCGAGGATAGCGAATAGCAAAAGGTCCTTTGCCGTAAGAGGCAGCAGTGAACATAAGATTTCGCAGTTCACGTTCATTCATCGGCGAAGAAATAACAATATCAGGTATCATCCGCATATAAGCCAAATCAAATGCCCCATGATGAGTCGCACCGTCTTCGCCAACAATACCTGCACGGTCTATGCAGAAAACAACAGGCAATTTCTGTATCGCAACGTCATGAATAATCTGGTCGAAAGAACGCTGTAAAAAAGAAGAATAAATATTGCAAAACGGCACTAACCCCTGCGCCGCAAGTCCTGCCGAGAAAGTTACGGCATGCTCTTCGGCAATACCAACGTCAAACACCCTTTCTGGCATCACTTTCATCATCATATTAAGCGAACAGCTTGTAGGCATGGCAGGCGTAATCCCCACAATACGCTCATCGTTTTTAGCAAGCTCTATAATCGTCTGTCCGAATACATCCTGATAACGCGGAGTGCCTGCAACAGTTGTAATGCGTTCGCCTGTTTCAGGGTCGAATTTACCCGGAGCGTGGTAAATAACAGGATTGGCTTCTGCGGAAGAAAGTCCTTTGCCCTTTGTAGTTATAATATGCAGCAGCTTTGGACCTTTAATTTCGGAAAGTGAGCGTAAGACCGATACAAGCGTTTCAGTGTCATGTCCGTCTATAGGACCAAAATAGCGAAAATTAAGGGCTTCAAAGAGTTTGCCCTGACGAAAGAAGAACGATTTTGTTGTACGGCTGACCTTACTTAAAAAATTACGGATTGCGGTGTCTTCGCTCTTTTTTCCACCTGTAATATCCCACACCCTGTTTTTGAAATAATTGTAACGATTGGAAACACATATTTTTGTGAGATATTGATTTAACGCCCCTGTGCTTTCGTCAATGGAGATGCCGTTATCGTTGAGGACTACGAGGATATCCGTACCCGCAGCACCTGCATTATTAAGTCCCTCAAACGCTAATCCGCCTGTCATAGAGCCGTCACCAATAATTGCAATATGCTTGCGGTCTTTTTCCCCTTTGAGGGATGAGGCTACTGCCATTCCAAGAGCAGCGGAGATAGATGTAGAAGCATGACCGCCGCCGAACGAGTCGTACTCGCTTTCCGCCATTACAGGAAAACCACTGATACCACCATAAGTGCGGTGAGAAGGAAATTTTTCCTTACGTCCGGTAAGAATTTTGTGAGCGTATGCCTGATGACCAACGTCCCAAATAATTTTGTCATAAGGAGTATTGAAGACGTAGTGAAGCGCAACGGTAAGTTCTACAACGCCTAAACTTGCGCCGAGATGACCAGGGTGTTCCGACACTTGGTCTATGATATACTGCCTCACTTCGTCGCAAACACTTTGCAACTCGTGTGGCTGGAGTTTGCGTAAATACGAAGGATAGAGTTGGCTCATATTGATTGATAAGTAAAAAAATCGGCAGGGAGCGTGTAAAGCACAGATCCCTGCCGATATGTAAAACCAATCCCTGCAAAGTTAGAATTTAAGTTGTGCAGCAAGGTCGGCAACGCGGTTTGAATAACCAAACTCATTATCGTACCATGAAACAACTTTGATCATATTACCACCCATAACTTTTGTGAGTTTTGAGTCGAAAATAGAGGAGTGTGGATTACCAACAATATCAACACTAACGATAGGGTCTTCCGTATATTCAAGAATACCTTTAAGAGCACCTTCGGCAGCCTCTTTAACGATAGCATTAATTTCTTCTGCCGTAACTTCGCGTGCCATTTCAGCAGTCAAATCAACAACAGAGCCGTCAGGGGTAGGAACGCGCATGGAGAAACCATCAAGTTTTCCAAGAAGTTCAGGGCATACAAGACCTACTGCTTTTGCAGCACCTGTTGATGTAGGAATGATAGAGAGGGCAGCAGCGCGAGCGCGGCGGAGATCTTTATGTGGAGCGTCAAGGATAATCTGGTCGTTCGTGTAAGAGTGGATAGTATTCATCAAGCCACGTTTAATCCCGATTTTGTCATTGAGAACTTTTGCAAGAGGAGCAAGGCAGTTCGTGGTACATGAAGCGTTAGAGATAAGTTGCATTTCGGGAGTGATTTTGTCATCATTCACACCCATAACGACTGTAATATCAACATCTTCTTTTTTATCAGAAGGAACGGTAAGAATAACTTTTTTTGCTCCCGCATTAATATGCTTCATCATTTTTTCGCGTGTGCGGAAAATACCTGTTGATTCAACAACAACGTCCACCTCAAGCTCTTTCCATGGCAGTGCTTCGGGGTCGCGTTCGGCATAAACTCTGATTTTTTTGCCATTCACAACGAGAAAATCACCGTCCACAGCAACAGTGCCCGGAAATTTCTTGTGAACTGAATCATACTTTAAAAGGTGAGCAAGTACTTCGGGACTTGTAAGATCGTTAAATGCAACGACTTCAATATTTTCCTTGTTTAAAAGATTACGGAATGTAATTCTTCCGATTCGACCAAAGCCATTAATGGCTACTTTTGTTTTTCCCATAATTGTTTATCGATTTAAGAGATTAATATTTATTCAGAAAATGCTTGTTTGAAAGCGTGCAAAGATACGAATAATATTGTAAATTTGCGATAAGTGAGCGAGTGCAAGATTGCCACGTCACGATAAAATGTAATACAATGGGTGTAGTTCTCCGTCAAAGCATAAAAGGTACAATAGTCACATATACAGGCGCATTTATAGGGTTTGTAAACACCCTGTTTATATTTACTCATTTCCTTACTCCAGAAGAAATCGGCTTACAGAGAATAATAATAGAAGCAGGTATGATGCTTGCCACTTTATCTCAACTTGGAGTACCTAATCTCGGAGTCAGATTTTTTCCTCATTTCAAGAGTGCTGACGGTAAAAATAATGGCTTTTTGCTATACTTGATTTTTCTGCCACTGCTTGGGATGCTTTTCTTTTTCACGCTTTTCATTCTGCTGAAAGCCCCTGTAAGTACATATTTCGCCGAAAATTCAGAACTTTTTGTAAACTACTATTATTATATTTTACCACTTGCAGTTGCCATTGTCTATCAAGCAATATTCAGCACCTACGCAAATGTTCTAATGCGTATAGTAGTGCCACGTTTTATCACAGAAATCGGTGTAAGAGTATTTTTACTCGTGGGGGTATTGCTGTACTCTTTCGACATGATAAACCTGAATGGGTTTGTCCTGTCAATAGTGCTGACGTACCTGCTCGCAGCCATAATCAATTTTATTTATCTGTTCACGATAGGCAAAGTTTCTTTTAAGCGTACAAAAGGCTTCGTTACGGCAAAGATGAGAAAAGAGATGATTTTGTATTCCCTTTATTTACTCGCCGCCGTTCTGATGTCCATTCTATCTTTGAAAATAGATGTTTTTATGGTGAGTGCAAAGATAGGTCTTGCCTCTACAGCTATATACAGCATAGCATATTATATGGCTGTAATAATAGAAATGCCGTCCCGCTCAACCATATCAATTATAAGCCCCATAATCTCAAATAGCATAAAGGAAAATAATTGGAAAGACGTTAAAGATAATTATCGTAAAGTCAGTTCTTTGCAATACTTTATGGGAATTATGATTTTTATTCTTTTGTGGATAAACGTCGATAATATTTTTCATTTTATTCCAAATGGCGAATTTTACGAGGAAGGAAAATATGTAATTCTCTTTATAGGGCTTGGCAAACTTGTAGAAATGTTGTTTTCGATGAGCGGAACAATTCTTTCATATTCTTCAAAATATCGTTACACGCTGCTATTTACATTTTTCTACGGAGTGATGATTATCTCTACAAATAATTGGCTTATACCGATTTATGGCGTTACAGGTGCAGCACTTGCAACGTTTGGCAGCATTTTCGTTTTTCGCTTAGTTTACATTTTCTTCGTTTGGGGAACGCTAAAAGTACATCCATTCAGTTGGTCGCACCTCTCAATGACAGGCCTGTTAATGCTCTGCATAGGAATAAATTTTCTACTGCCCACGTTAGAAAACGTCTATTTAGATGCAGCAATGCGCAGTGTCATCGTTCTCGGAACATTCTGTCTGATAGCCTATTTCGGAAAAATTTGCTTGGATGCCAATAACATTTTTGATGCAATGGTAAAAAAACTCATGAAACGCAAAGATTAAGAACGTAGGATTGTCCCTCAATGTGTATTATGCGCTCTGCTAAATTCTAAATTCTAAATTCTACATTAAATTTGGGCGTTCCCCCGCCCTCGCAGAGCTTCGTGCGGGGTCGGGCTTTCGCCTGTATCTTTTTTGTATCGGACAATCACAAACGCCCCTCACTAACAGCAACAGGCAGACCTCTCGCCACCAACTACAAAAAAGGATGTCGGCTCAATCCCTAACGCAAGCCCCCCGCAGTGCCCCACCCGTGCGGACTATGCCGAGCGAGAGCGACTTCATTGCGAAGCAATAATCTTTTTGCCTCGCAAGCTCGGCAAAAAGGATTTCCGCTCAATCCCTAACGCAAGCCCCCCGCAGTGCCCCACCCGTGCGGACTATGCCAAGCGAGAGCGACTTCATTGCGAAGCAATAATCCCTAACGCAAGCCCCCCGCAGTGCCCTAATGCCACTAATATAGTGATTATATCATGTATATTTTCGATATTTACCTTTTTTGGTTTTTCTGGGATAATGTCTTCTGTTTTTTCTAACAGGCAAGAGCTGTTTACTTATCTGTATTAGCAGTTTTTCCATATCTTCCTGGAGACCATTTATGGAAGACCCTGCCCTTCTTGTCAAGAAGAATTGGGCGACTAATCTCAACGCATT
>JAISPZ010000071.1 GCA_031274555.1 Bacteroidales bacterium
GCTCCCTGCTCCCTGCTCCCTGCTCCCTGCTCCCTGCTCCCTGCTCCCTGCTCCCTGCTCCCTGCTCCCTGCTCCCTGCTCCCTGCTCCCTGCTCCCTGCTCCCTGCTCCCTGCTCCCCATACACAAAACTCCACATTCGGGACATGACACAAGCGACACTGACCCTGCGAACGTGTCTGCGGACATGAGAGATGTTAAAAATACAGAAGACAGATTGTTCATTTTTTGACTTTTGAAATATACTATACGAAAATCAGCAGGACGACAATTATAACAAAAAGACCACCAACGGTCAATCCTGCAAAGTTACACATAAAATTTTGAATTGCAAACGCGAAAAATTGCCCATTTGCAATTTGAGGTGCTGGAAATTGTTGATAACTAAAAAATACATCAGTGTTCGTAACTTACGCATAGCACCCCAAAATGCAAATGTGCCGAAAAAACGTTAAAATTAACTATATTTGCTGTCTAATCTAAAAACCTTAAAACTATGTTCTGTGGAATTGATCTCGGTGGAACTAACACCGTAGCCGGTCTCGTTTCGGAAGACGGCAAACTTATTGATAGCGGCAGTGCTAAAACTACGAGTTTTAAAGCCGTATCGGACATGATAGACACTATGTCCAACATCATTCGTGACATGACTGCCAAAAGTGGGCAGCCGTTGCAGGGCATTGGTATTGGTGCGCCCTGCGGCAACTACTATGAGGGCACTATGGTCAGTCCGATGAACCTCTCGTTCAAAGGCGTTATCCCACTCGTGTCGCTCTTTAAAGAGGCGTTTCCGGGTGTTCCTGTATATTTAACGAACGATGCCAACGCTGCTGCAATCGGCGAAAAGATGTACGGCGTTGGAAAAAAACTGAAAGACTTTGTCGTTATCACACTCGGCACAGGGCTTGGCAGTGGCTTTATCGTCAATGGCGAGCTTGTGCATGGTGCAAACGGTATGGCGGGTGAGATGGGACACGTCATTATAGAGGAGAACGGTCGTCAGTGCAATTGCGGTCGTAAAGGATGTTTGGAGCGTTATGCTGCCGCTGAAGGTATGGCGCAGACGTACAACGAAATCTGCGAGGAAAAAGGCAACAAAGTGTCCGCAACTACGGTAAAAGATATTTTTGATTTGGCTGTAAAAGGCGACGACTGTGGCATTAAGACGTTCGACCGCACAGGTCGTATTCTCGGTGCTGCTCTTGCGAATATGGCTCTTGTGACAGCACCAAGTCATATCATCATTTTCGGCGGTATAATGAATGCTGGCGATTTGCTGCTCAACCCCATACGCGAGTCATTTGAGGAACACCTTATGGAATCCTTCCGTAACAGTATCATCATCCAGCGTTCCGCCCTTATGGAAGATAATGCTGCCGTACTTGGGGCTGCTGCCCTCGCGCAACATCATCTGATGAAAAAAGTAATCAACTTTTAGGATGTAGAGCTTAGGAGGTAGAATTTAGAATGGGGGGATGGCGAAATTCTCAATTCTACATTCTACATTCTCAATTAAATATTGACATTCCCCCTGCAAGGGAAGGCAGGGGTCGGGCTTTCCGCTGCAAAGTCGCGAGTAAGCGAGGGCAGAGGACACGCTTGCGCGGACTACGCCGAGCGAGAGCGACTTCATTGCGAAGCAATAATCCCTAATGCACCCCACCGTTCATCCTTACTCCGCCACAACGACCAACTCCCACCACCTGTTCATTTAACCGTACAGTCTGAACGACTGCCGATGAAATGGTGTGACACCATTTTCGGCAATCGCTTTATAGTGCGCCACCGTAGGATAGGCACGGTTTCTGTCCCATCCGTATTTTGGGTAGGCTCGATGGAGTAAGTCCATATACGCGTCACGATACGTCTTTGCAAGAATTGATGCAGCAGCGATGGATAGATATTTTCCGTCACCTTTGATTATTGTCGCATGAGGAACATCTTTATAATTCTTAAAACGATTTCCGTCTATAATAATAAATTCAGGTCTTACAGAAAGTCCGTCAAGGGCGCGGTGCATGGCGAGAATTGACGCATTTAAAATATTTATGCTGTCTATTTCTTCGTTCGTGCAGAAAGCGACAGAATAAGCGATAGAGTCGTTCTCTATCTGTTCACGCAGAGCGTTACGCTTTTTTTCGCTCAATTTTTTTGAGTCGTCGAGTTCAGGGTTACAATAATCCTCGGGAAGTATCACCGCTGCGGCAAACACAGGTCCTGCAAGCGGTCCGCGCCCCGCTTCGTCGCAGCCCGCCTCAATAACACCATTTTTATAGTATGGGAAAAGCATAGTTAATTGTCAATTGTTAATTGTTAATTGTCAATTGTGGCTGACGCGGTTAGAATTTAGAATGTAGAATTTAGAATTATTGCTGACGCACTTGCTGTTTGTTCATATTGTTTGTGCATATTGTTAGTGCATGGTGTTTGTGGTTGTTTTAATTCGTAATTCGTAATTCGTAATTCGTAATTAGTTGTGTACACCGTTCGTTCATATCGTTTGTAGTTGTTTTAATTCTACATTCTAAATTCTAAATTCTACATTCTACAAAACGGCATAGTCATGCACCTGCAGCCGCCACCACCGCGCACAAGCTCGGAACTCTCAATCGTGATAACCGCCTTCTCATTGACGTTATCCATATCAAGAAACTGCTTGCCCGAAAGAATTTCTTCAGCAGAAACAACTCTATATCCCGCTTTATCAAGCGACTCTATAGTGTGCTCGTTTCTCTCATAACCCATGATTTTTCCCGAAGCAAGAGCGAAGAAGTTGCAGCCGCTGTACCACTGTTCACGTTTTTGATAACGCTCGTTAGTGCCTCCGCAAAGCAGTGGCTTGTAATCCTTTCCGAGCTTGTGGAGTGCTGCGATTATATTCGACTGTACAGATGAAGTTATCTTTCCGTTTTTAACCCTTATAAGGCGAGTTGGATATTTGTCGCCCTTTAATATAAGTGGCTCATAAACCATACATTCTTCGTTACTTAAAAAGGTAAACACCATATCAAGATGAATGAACGAAGCAATGGCGAGGGGCAAATCCTGCGTTATAATATAAAAAAGGTCTGACGTTTTTTTCTTTTCCTCAATAAACGCAAGTACACCTTTGTCGTTAGTGCGCGAGCCTTGCCCGATAAGAAATATATCTTCGCTCTCGACAAGAAAATCGCCACCTTCAAGTTTTTGCTGATTATTTTTCCATGGTAAAAGTTGCTTTTTCGGAGCGGCAGGCATATTTGTCCAGGGAGTTGCAAATGAATTGTTTTTAGTAAACATTGGGTGAAATCTAAAAACAGTTTCGGCAAGAAGTGCCTCCGTAAAACGGACAGAAGAAGCCATTGCGGTGGGAACAGTTTTGTCGTTGAAACAAACAGCCCAGTCGCGGGTAAAATAAAGGTTGTAGAGTGGTGTCACGCCCCAAGCCTCAAAGCCCTCTATAATGTGCTTCACAAACGACAGGTCGTCTTCTTTTTTGAATGAGGAAGAAAGTTTTACTTTTGTCTTTTGTTCCATCTTGGACAACAAAAATTTGCGGGCGTCCGCAGTTTCGCGAAGCGTTTCCAAAAGAAGTTCCTCAATATAAAAAACAGAAGTATATTTTTTCAGGACGTTCTCAAAATGCCGATATTCTTTATTTGCCAGACGACTGTTTAGAATGTCGTCAAAAAGTGCCTGGTCAAGCATCTCTGGAGTCATCTGCTCTATTTCAAGACCGGGTTGATGGATGATAACGCCTTTCAGTAATCCTGTTTCGGAATTAAGTCGTGGGATAATAGTACTCATATAAACAAATATAGCAAAAAAACTGCGAAATACCTAAAAACAGTATAAATATATGATATGCAGATGATTACATCGACTTTTCATCGCATAATTTCTTCGATAACATTATCAATGTTTTTCACGCGTGTTATTCTACCATGCTTTTTACGAATTTACATGAAATTCTCGAATTACACACAGACGAATACAGGGCAAACGCATTATAAAATTATCTAACAGATATACAGCTATTTGCAAAATTGTATCCGGCTTAATACCAAACTGTTGTAATTTTGCGAACGCTGTCCGCAAAAAGTATGGATACGTCAAATAAAAGTCTTTGCAAATATATAATTGGCGGAAACTGAAACTGTGCCAAACTCTCGAACTACACACAGAGCAAAATTCTAAAACGACAGCAGCATTTTAATTTGCGCGGAATGAACCAGGCCGTCCTGTACATTCAGACCCTTATCGACAGTGAGACTATATGCCCCCATAAATACGATATAATCGTTTACATCATAATTAAGACCGAGAGTGGCAATATGTACAGTATTGTCAAGGCGAGTCTGTGAATATCGAGCAACAACTTCGAGCGTGTGATGACCTCTAAGCCCACCAATAGCACCCGGACGCTCATTGTAAGTGTATGGACGACCAAAAATACAAAAGCCTGCTTCTATATAAGCACCGCCAAGAAGATCATTTCCGACACGCCGAAAAATGCCCTCACCACGTGCAAAGAAACGATTTGTACGAAGCGCAAATTCAAAAGTTCCCTCGCCAATATTCGATGCGTTCGGACTGTGACGAGATAGAAAAATATCGTTTCCATCAATATCCGTTTCGAGCGACGAGGCGGACATAAACGATGTATCCATACGTACCCTCTTTCTGTAGCGGGCGGAAATCCCAAAGTGCAAAGTGATGTCCTCTCTGTTTATGGGCTTGTAGAGCCAACGTCCACTCAAGACAATGCCATTATAATTATTGTAGGGACTTTCTGCAAAAACACCCTGTTCAAAAAGTACGTATTTATTCACGTACTTGTATAACGCACCAAGATGTCTGCCCGAAGAAAATGCCTGCACAGGTGCTGCACGTGTTATAAAATGAAGATTGAACATACTTGTATTATAGCCCATAGAAGCAATGTTTGAAACATAGCCTGCTTTTATGCTGTGAGTGCCACTATAACGCTGCTCCTTATGACTATATTTGAAGTAAGCATCCATCTGCGAAAAACGTCCGTTCCCAAAATTAGCGTCATAGAAGAAATAATAATCGCCGTACGCAAACGAAGTTCTGATACGAGCGTCCGAAATAGTTGCACCAGATTGCAGGATTTTTGGGCTGCTGTTGAAATATCCTGCCGACACCATAAAACTTGCCCCTATGGTCCACCTAAGAACATTGCTTTTCGCTTTTGATTCGAGGATACTGTCATGAATAGCCCAACGGCTTTTTCCTGTAACCTCAATCTGTTTTGAGATACTGCTGCCACGCAACGAAAGAAGGTGTGGGTCGCTGTCGTCACTTTGAGCAAAAGCCGCGAAGCAACATATACTTGCTGCAATAAAAATAAAAAGGGATCTCATAATACTGTTGTGGCAGATTGGCTACTTACTTACTATTGTGGCAGATTAGTCGGTAGATTGGCTGCCCTTACCATAAAATAATTAGTAGAAGCATTGCGTTCCAAAAGTCGATAAAATCCGCAATTTCCCCACGAGGCGGGAACATCTTCTATCACCATATCTTCGTCTGTACCATTAGAAATATACGGCGAAATTAGAGTATGCCACGTGTTGATACGTGCGATAGATTTATCAACGTAAAAGTAATCTTTTTCGGAATTGCAGAGTTCGTGAAGATAATTTACGTAGAGAGTGCGATATTCGGGGATAGCTAAAATCTTTTTCACCAAAGGATGATAACTGCTACCCCACTCTAAAAGATTTTGTGTGCCAGAATTATCCATAAGAAGCGAAGTGCCGAGAGTATTATCATAGTCGTAAGGAATGAAGTAGAATTTTCCTGTACTTTCGGAGAAATAAAAATAATAATTGTTTTTATTCACCCAATAATCATCCCACATTCCACAGATTACATTCACAGCATACGTTTTGAGAAATAGTGGAACATCAATCTTGTTACTCACCCAAGTCTTAAAATCTTCGCCTGTTTTATTGTTGAGATTTGTAATAAACTCCACAAGTTCGTCTTTCGCACCTTCGAGATTATCTTCGTTTGTTTTAAGGTCATAGACAGGAGTATATGTGTGGTCAAGAGTAATATCTTCCAAACCCATTTGTGAACGGTCGCTGCTTGCAAGGTCTGCACCATAGCTTGATTTCCACAAATTACCATCCTTGTCGGGGTACATCCCATCAGCAAGACGCCGTTTAACGTACTCCTTGTCTATAGGCTCAACCATCTCATACACACCGTAATAAACAGGTGCTTCGTCCTCCTTTATCTTAATATATAAACGACAGTAGCTTGACATCGGAGCAGTCCAAACACCATAGCGACGAAAAAGCTCATAACAGTAAAGTTCACGCACGTACATAGCGTCATCCTTAAACCATTTTAAATTTAGTTTTTCGTTCTCAACAAGTGTCTGCCCCTTTACATATTTTTTAAAGTTAAGGGCAAAACTTGCGTGGTGATAGTCGGGATTTTGAGCGTTGTGACTTTCCCCTGTATTGCCCTCGGGACGGCGGCGGGACGTGTTTCCTCTCAGCCTTACGCCAATATCTTGCAGCTGGTACAAATCAGCACCCTTTTGAAAACTGATGTCCGCGTGAATATTTTCTTCATTATGCGAATTTTGGTCGTAGTAGGACAAGAGATTATTCCATTCCGAAGTAGAAATTTCGAGCGTGACGACAGGCAGAGCCGATAAATCATAAATATACGAACTTACCTTTGGTACAGTAGTAGTATCGGCAGGTGGATCGGTTGTGGTATTATCGCCACCGTCTGGTTCAGGCTTGTTATCACACGCTGCAAACAGCCCGATAAGCAGGATTATGATTAAAAATTTGTTCATACTTATTCCTCAACTTTACCGGAAGCAATAGCTTTACTGCGTTCCATTACTTGCTGAGAGAGATAGCTTTTGCCGTAAGTATCAAGATTATTTATTTCGTTATCGTACTGGTCGCGGTGTTCTTCTTCTTCGATAACAAGGGCTTCAAAAAGTTTTTTAGATGCGGAATCTGCTGCATTGCCGCACTCAATTGCCCACTGGTTATAGTGGAGAACGGTTGTATCTTCCATCTGGTAGGACATTTTGAGCATCGCTTCAACTTCGTTGATATGTTCAATTTTTCCGCCTTTCATTTCTACTTCGCCACCCAAAAAAAGGATACGCTCTGCAAGCTGCTCTACGTGGCGCATCTCAGAAATAGCGGTGCGGCGAAAAAGCGAAGATAGAAGGTCCAAATTTTGGTCATCGCAATGAAAATGAAAATACAGATACTGATGTACTGCATCAAGTTCTTCATTTACAGCTTTGTTAAGAAGTTCAATACTTTTTGAATAGTCGTTACTTGTTTTCATACGGTTATAATTTTTTTGTTAATAGGTCGTATAGAACTCGCACACAAACATTTATCTTGAATATCAAACATTTGCCATGCTCGTTTCATACGTTTATAATTTTTTGTTAAGTCTGGCAGGTTAATGTGGAACACAAATATGATAGCGTTGAACGCCACGCGTATATCAGCTAAACATCATACGCATAATTAAACGTTACAAACAGCAAATATACATGAAATTCTTGAATTACACACAAACAAAGAAAAATCTTACAAACAAAACTTATAGTTATTTTAACTAATTTTGCAATATAATTATGAGGAACACGAATATGAGGAACACGAAATGAGGAACACGAAGCAAAATACAATTACGGAAACCAATTCCTCTTTAAGACAGAAGTTTTATTACACGAATGTTGTCTTGAACGGATTTATTTTTGCTTTTATCGGTGTTTTCTCTTACATCTATCTGACCTTTGTTGAGACTCATTATGAAACAAGCCTTCTCTTTGAATATTTTTCTCCATGGATTTTTGTTTCAGCTGTACTGTTTTTTGTCTTTATAGGGTATCTTCTTTTACGCCTGAATAATATTTTATCGCCACATTATCCTTACAGTTATTCAGGCTTGGGAATGTTTGTGCTTTTTGCCATTGTCGTATTTATTGTTATTTTTGTATATAATTATATTCTCCAAACTCTCATAAAGTGGGGTATTAGCGAGGGAGCGTTTGATATATCAATGTTTTATTTTGTCGAAAGTCGATGGAGCACACTTTTAGTTACTACCCTTATAGAGATTACAATTGTGATGTTGATGATGATGAATGTGAGTGCGAGATTTATTGTTCGTCTTTACAGAGAAGCAGAAGAATTGCGCCACTTTCAGCAGCAGGCAGAGTTGAAATTTTTACAAAATCAGCTTAATCCTCATTTTCTCTTTAACAGTTTGAATACCCTTCTATCAGAGATAGACGAAGACCCCAATAGAGCAAAACTATTTACTTCACGTCTGGCAGACGTGTATCGTTATAATTTGCATGTTCAGGAAAAGAAAACAGTCCCTCTGGCGGACGAATTACAGTTTTTGAAATCGTACGTCTATGTTCATCAAGTTCGTCTTGGAACAGGTTTTACGTTCATAACAATTATTCCGAAAACAATGAGCCTAAGTCAAGTGCAAGAGCGACGACTGCCTCCATTGGCACTCCAACTTTTAGTGGAAAATGCACTTAAACATAATGCCGTCAGCGAACGACATCCGCTCACACTAAAACTTGAAATTACAGATGATGCAAAATATATCGTCTTGTCCAATAATATTATTCCAAGAAGATCACTGCGGAAATCGCTTATAGGAGGGTTAAGAAATTTGTCGAAACGCTACCTGCTTTTGTCAGGGCAAGATATAATAATAAGTAAAAAAGATGGAATTTTTTATGCGAAAATTCCACTATTGGATGAATAACTCGTGATTAAATTAAAAACTAAAAACTATGAGAATTGCAATTATTGAAGATGAAATGCCGGCAGTCCGCCTGCTAAAAAACATGATAAAAAAAATACGTCCCGCGTGGGAAGTTTGCCACGCAGGAGGCAGTGTCGAGGAAGCTCGCGCTTGGTACGCAGAGCAAGAAGAAAAGCCCACTTTGCTCTTTCTTGACATAGAACTTTCAGATGGAAATTCCTTTGAGTTCCTCGAAAAAGTGAAGCCCAAGGGAATGGTCGTTTTCGTTACCGCCTACGACGAGTACGCTGTCCGGGCGTTTTCCGTAAACAGTATCGACTATATTTTGAAGCCACTCGACATAGACAGGCTAAGGGACTGCATTGAAAAATTCGAGAGAAATTCGTCCGCCCTTTTCAACTATATGAGTAAAGAAAACGACTGGAAAGGCATTGCAGAATTTATCGTAAATAAAGAAAAAAAATACAGGACTCGATTTCTTATAAGTAGAGGGCAGCAGCTTGAGACACTACATGTCGAAGACATCGCATACTTTTTCAGTGAAAATAAAATTTGCTACGCCCAGACGTACAAAGACGGTAACTTCATCCTCGATTTCTCACTTGACAAACTCTGTGAAGAATTAGATCCCGACCAGTTTTTCCGCGCAACCAGACAAATGCTCGTCTGTCCAAAGGCGATTACGAAAATTGAAAACTATTTTCAGGGAAAAGTTGCCGTATTTTTAAGCCCTCCCTACAAGGAGCAAGTGCTTGTGAGCAAAGAGAAAGCAGAAAGTTTCAGAAAGTGGCTCAACTACTAATTCAATTACGAATTACGAATTACGAATTACGAATTGAGGCACGGACAAAAGATACGGACAAACACACTACTACAAACGACACGCAGAACCAATTACGAATTACGAATTACGAATTGAGGCACGGACAAAAGATACGGACAAACACACTACTACAAACGACACGCAGAACCAATTACGAATTACGAATTACGAATTACGAATTAAAACAACCACAAACACCATGCACAAACAATATGCACTAACAATATGCACAAACAATATGCACAAACAATATGCACAAACAATATGCACAAACAATATGCACTAACAGCAAGTGCGTCAGCCGTAATTCGTAATTCGTAATTCGTAATTGAAAAGTTGCGTCAGCCGTAATTCGTAATTCGTAATTCGTAATTGAAAAGTTGCGTCAGCCATAATTGACAATTAACAATTAACAATTGACAATTTATAAAGCCTATGAAAATAAAATTCAACATCCACTACAACACACAATTTGGGCAAGAAATACTCATTTGTGGTTCGCCCGCTAAATTAGGTGCGAACGATTGGAAAAAAGCAGCCGTTATGCAATATTCCGATGGCGGAAGATGGTCACTCGAAGTGTCGTTGCCTGCAACAGTCAAGGAATTTACCTACCGTTATGCCGTTCGCTATCCTGACGGGCGTATTGCGCAGGAGTGGGGTTACGAGCGCAAATACAACGGCACTCCAAATATTTTCGACACTTGGAACGGCGGTGAAAAAACGCAATCCTTCACACGTTCGGCAGGCATTGCTATTCCTGTCTTTTCGCTTCGCACCGACGAAGCCTTCGGCACAGGCGAATTTTACGACCTTATGCCACTTATAGACTGGGCTTCTGCGACAGGCTTTCGGATGGTGCAGACGTTACCTGTCAATGATACTGTTTCTGACGGCTCGTGGGACGACTCCTATCCTTACGGAGCAATTTCAGTATTCGCACTTCATCCCATATATTTGCGTTTAGACAAACTTATGACACCCGCATTACGCAAGCAGTATGCGACAGAGAGGGACAAGCTAAACGCACTATCATACGTGGACTACCCGTCCGTCATGTCATTAAAATGGAAATTCCTACAAAAAATCTATGCTGCCGACAAAGGAAAGACCATAAAAACAACAGCCTTTAAAAAATGGTTTTCCGAAAATTCAAAATGGCTACAGCCATATTGCGCCTACTGCTATCTGCGCGACACGACAGGCTTTGCCGACTTTGCAAAATGGGGAAAATACACACGATACAGCGACAAAAAAATTGCTGCTCTACCTGTCGAAGAAACTTCTTTCTACGCATTTATCCAATACCATTTACATTTACAACTCTCGGAAGTTCATGAATACGCACGCAAAAAAAATGTGTTGCTCAAAGGCGATATTCCAATTGGTGTTTCTCACAGAAGCTGCGATGCATGGGTTGCTCCCGAACTCTACAATATGGATGCACAGGCAGGTGCTCCGCCAGATGCTTTTTCTACAACAGGTCAGAATTGGGGTTTCCCAACATATAATTGGGAAGAGATGGGCAAGGACGGCTACGCCTGGTGGATATATCGTTTACGCAAAATGGCAGAATATTTCGACGCTTTCCGTATAGACCATATTCTTGGATTTTTCCGCATTTGGGAGATACCTCTGCACTCTGTTCAGGGGCTTCTTGGGCACTTCTCACCCGCGCTTCCGCTCTCAATAGACGAGTTACATCAGCGTGGTGCATGGTTCGACTGCGACCGTTTATGCAAACCATACGTTACCGACTATATTTTGCGTGATATTTTTGGGGATATTGCGGCTAACGTACAGAAAAAGTATTTTGAAAATCACATTTCGGGACGGTTGCAGTTTAAAGAAAAATACAACACGCAAAAAAAGGTTGAAGCTGCGGTAGCAGAGGGCGAAGATAGAGACAAACTTTTATCACTCCTCAACGAAGTCGTTCTTTTGGAAGACCCTCGTCAGGCAGGATTTTTTCATCCCAGAATTGCGCTGCACTACACGCGCTCTTACAATGAATTGGACGATGTGCAACGTCGCGCATTAGATGCAATTTATAACGACTTTTTCTATCGCCGTCACAATGAATTTTGGAAAAGCTCCGCGCTTATGAAGCTGCCTGCGATACGTTACGCTACCGATATGCTCGTTTGTGGCGAAGATTTAGGAATGGTTGCTTCGAGCGTTCCGCAAGTTATGAATATGCTACATATACTTTCGCTTGTAATTCAGCGTATGCCAAACGACAGCAGTGTTGAGTTCGCAAATCTTTCACACACTCCATTTGAAAGCGTTTGTTCTCCAAGCAGCCATGATATGAATGGCATAAGAGCGTGGTGGGAAGAAGACCGTGCAGTAACCGAACGCTACTATTACAACGTTATGAAATGTGACGGTGATGTCCCATATTTCTGTGAAGACTGGGTCGCTGAAAACATAATCAAACAACATCTTTATTCACCCTCAATGTGGGCTGTATTCCCTTTGCAGGATTTACTCGCAATGGATATTTCACTCCGTCTTGACAACCCTCAAAGCGAGCGAATAAACGACCCCGCCAACCCCAAAAATCGTTGGAAATACCGTATGCACCTCAAAATCTCCGACCTCTCAACCTCCAAAGACTTCAACAACAAGCTATCAGAGATGATAAAAACCTCCAATCGGTAGTTCGTGTTAGATACCAATGTCCTTGCGTTTTATAACTGATTGTTTCTTGTTTACGGTGGACGTGAGTCTGTCTGTCGATAGTATAATATCGACAGTGTCGCCGATGTTGATGTCGCTTGCGTTTTTTGCTATTTTGCCGTTATGTTCAATTATTGCGAACCCCTTTCTTAATATATTTTCGGGATGTACCAAACGAATTACGGAAACAAAATGTCCAAGCAAACTATATTTATTTTTTATAAAATTTATCGGTTGTTTTTTGTAGAGCAAAACAATATTTGAAAGTTGATTTTTCTCGTTCGCTATTTTGTTTTTTGATTGTGATTGCAGACCCAATCGCATTTCCCCAAGACAAGTTTTATGTCCATAGAGCAGGTCTTTCGTATGCCTGACAACAGTTTGAGAAAGAAATGCAGAATTGCTTTTATGCTGTTGCAAAAATGTTTTTGATTTTTCCGTAACCATGTTTTCTGCAAGTGCGAGTAACATTGCGTTGCGATGTTGAATATCTTTAATTTTTTTTACAATAGAATTTCGTAAATCAAGTACCGAACTTTCAAATATCTGATTATGCTCAATAATATATTTTGCAGTATCAGTAGGAGTTTTTGTGGACGTATGCGCCATAAGGTCAGCGATAGTTTCGTCTTTCGTATGACCAATGCCTGTAAAAATCGGGATAGGGAATTTTGCCACCGCAAGCCCCACAATATATTCGTCAAAAATCCTGAAATCAGTTTCACTTCCGCCACCACGCAAAATCACAACAGCATCAAACCGTTCTTTTTCATTAGCTTTAAATATGGCTATCAGCGCATTAACAATCTCTCTGCCCTTATTTTCACCTTGCACCGATGAATGAAATTCGCAAATATCAAAACGATAACCAAGATTATTTTCCTTTAATACTTTCTTGAAATCCTCAATACCTGCCGAATGAACAGAAGAAACAATTGCAATTTTTTGAATGACGGCAGGCAGCGAAAACGCTTTATTTATCGTATAATATTTGCCGTCTTGAAAAGTTATAAAATCATTTTCATACACCAATCGTGCAAGTGTTTCCTGCTTTTGACGTGCAAGTTCACCAAGCGTATAACTTGCATCTATCCCCTGAACATAAAGGGACAGACCATATTGCGGACTGTAATTTACGCGTACATTCAACAATACTTTTATGCCCGAAGTAAATTTCTGTCCTGTTGTCTTTTCAAAATATAAAATCTGCTCTTTGACTTCATCCCACGCCACAGCACTAATTTTCGCGATAATAGAGCCTTGCTCTTTTTTTTCTATAAAGTCAAAATAATGACGCTCTCCGTAATTTTTATGATTTGAGATTTCGCCTATCACCCAATAATGCTCATGCCCAAACGTCCCATTGATAGTTTGATAGACAAGTGCAGTAAGTTCCGAAAGTCGCAAAGACGCTTTATTCATATCAGGCAAAGGTACGATTAAGTAAAACGAAATGCAAAATGCATCTGAAAAAAGGCACAGTTGCATTTTGAGGTGCTGTGCGTAAGTTTGAACACTGATGTTTTTTTAGCTATCCCTTAAATCCACAATTATTTTTCACCAAAAACAAGCGAAGCGTTATCAAATAAACATTTGTAACGCTTTGCCATTTGAAAAATTTTCACTAAACTTGGTGTTACAGCACAACCAATGTGAATTTTCAGGTGATTAAGGATACAACAAATTTCAAACAATATTACTCCTTTCGCAGGAATTTCTTTTATTGACAATGAGTTTATCCGTAGCGGCCTTGGTAAACTAATTAATAATCAACTTAATCGTAGAGTTTATAGCATTGGTTATCAGTACAGCGATATCTTTCGTGCGTGGTTCAATATCTTCTTTTGCGGTGGCAATTGCCCGAAGATATAGCACAACACTCGCGCCAACAAAAGTCAAATTTTGACTGAACAGATACAGCGAGTTGTAGAATTGAAGACTATTGAAATCAATTTCAAAAAATATCAGGTGACTTCAATTCCGTTTACACAATTTCTTGCAGAAAAAAATTATCGCCTTGTTGTTGTACGTAAAAAATTGAATGACCAACAATTAGACCTCTTTGAGGGCGAGAAGTTCAAATATCGCTACATCTTGACAAACGAACACGAAAAAAAATGAAAAAGAAATTATTGAGTTTTACAATCAACGTGGTGCAAACGAAAAAATATTTGATGTTCAGAATAATGACTTTGGATAGAGACACCTGCCATGTTTGGAAATGAACAAAAATACCGTTTATCTGATTATTAATTAAAGTAGGACAACAGGCATTATTCTTGAATGATTACGAAATAAATTGCAATTCCGCCTCAAAGTATTAAAATCACTGTCATTTAAAACGACCACAAGTCCAAATCCTTGTACTGTGAGAATTTTGCGTCCGAACTAATTAGTGTGGCGTGCTGCGCGATAGCGTGTGCTACAATTGCTCTGTCTGTCGGGTCAAGGTTGTTTCGATACACAGGTAGTTTTTTCAATACGGCCAATTCGGGCAAACCAAATAAAAGTACATGTATGTTTTGAGTTTCTAAAATGCCCAAGACGTTCTCTATTGTTCCGCATTTTAGCTTGTAGTCTTTAACCGACACAAGGGTTACTACTTCTTTTAGTGCCTCTATGCTCACACCAATAAACCCGTCAAAGCGTTCAATTTGGTTTGCCATCTTCTTTGTAAAACGATTGCCCTCAACTATTCCAAGCAAAGCGTTTGTGTCGAGCATATATCTTTCTTTTTTTTTCTTACTCATTTTCCCCCTATAACTTTAACTATTTCTTCCCATGGGGATACCCGCACTATAATGTCCTTTCCAAATCCTACTTTTCTATAAATGGGTTGTTCACCGTCTTTAGGATTGTTAATAGGTGTAGCTTTTCTGTCCCAGAAGTCGGGGTAAATGCTCGTGTCCCAAATAAGGGGATTTTTTCTTTTTTCAGTCTTTTTCATACGTTTATAATTTTGTGAATAGGTATAGATTCTATAGATTCCACAAGCAAAGTTATAAAATATCTGCTAAAAAGATGTCTGCCGCAGGACAAACGGCATATTTGCAATTTGAGGTGCTATAGCAGGGCAAACGCATTTTAATTTATGATTAATTGTAGTAAAAAATCATTATTCCAGTATTTCGATCTTTCCAAATACAACAGCGAAAAGAAACTTTGCGGAAAATTGTCGGGCAGAGTTTAGAGGAACTTCTTACAGGCACGCGCGACAATCTTGATGCTCAAGATGAGAAGCGGTGAGAAGCGAAGTCCACTGAAAATAACGGTCTGCTTGATACAGTAATAGAGATTTTATTACAACTTCGTCCGGAAGCCAAAAACAAAAAAGATTTCGCTCTTTTGGACTTAATCCGCAACGAACTTTCCGCAAAAGGTATTCAGGTGATGGATGGCAAAAACGGCGCAAAATGGAAGATTGCTATCTAAACATCCTGCGAACACTCTTGTTTTGTGTGTTTTCAGCCATTCACTAAACATAAATCCAACCGTTAGATGACAGATTTTTTGTTGTCCTGTAAAACTTTTTCTACAAAATCTACCGAAAAATCTAAAAAGTCAGCGATCTGCGCAGGAGAAAAACCTTTGAGGTGTAGTTTTAGAATACCTTTCGCTTCACCTTTCGCTTCACCTTCTGCTTTGCCTTCTGCTTTGCCTTTCTCTGTTGCCTCTCTTATTGCAAAATTGAAAGTGTTTATATTGTCGCGATAAGCCTTAAGGCTATCTTCGTACGATATAGCCTCCTCTGGCGTAAATTGAGCCAATTCAGCAACTTTAAAAAGACGACTGAATACGCGCTCC
>JAISPZ010000084.1 GCA_031274555.1 Bacteroidales bacterium
AGATCTGTGAGCAAAGAGCCGTTTATGTCAAGAACATCGGTGCCCACGGTCTCAAAAACGGTCTCGTCTTTAAGATCACCGAGTTCATGAGAAGAAAAAACATCTTTAGTGAAATAAACAGTCAGACCACTTGTAGCGGTGCGGACGAGCAACTCTGACTTGCCGTCACCATTAATATCTATTAAAAACTTCGTCTTTGGATCGGATAACTCTACAACATCCATTATGCCGTCACCGTCAATGTCTGCAACCGCCCGGTGAGTGTAAGGATTAGACTCGTCCGTCTCAACTATGGCGGCAGGATATGGGAGAGTGTCAGCACTGCCTAAGGTATGACGCAATGCGGGACTCCATGTAAAGGTTAAGGGCAAAGTAAGAGTTGTATCTTGTACGTTTACATACTCTTTTTGGATACTCAACAAACGTGTTGTAAAGTCTGCAGCATCACTTGCAGACGTATCTATGGATATAATGTTTGAAGACGAGTTGGAAATTACAGGCTCATCATACACCATATTGTAGGCATGCGCAGTCATGCCGTTTACCTGCATACGAATTCTTTTTAGTAACTTCTTTTGAAGTAAGACATTACCTGCGCTGGCGATATACTTGCGAGTCAGTTTACGAGTGTCGTAGTCGAAAATAACTTTGCAATCTGTCGCACCGCCGTAAACAATTTCACTTACACTCGGCTCTTCGCCGTTAGCGTTGTTATAGTAATAATTTACCTCATTGCCCCAGGCATCAACAATTTTGCGCAACAAAAAGCCATGAATTTTGCCGTTAGATAATTTTGATAACGCATTGGGTGTCCCACCGTAGTAAAGCGTTTTGCCCTCTTTGGTATTTACTGTAAATTGATTGCCGCTATAACGTATCCGGGCAAAAGAGGATTCGTCAGAGACCTCGTAATCAAGAGTTGTTGTTGCAAGATCCGGATTATATGGGATAGACGAAGGAGCAGACATCGGAGCGAAGACATTGACATCAGTGCCTGTACAAACAAGACGCTTGCCGTCCAAAGAAAAAATTGTACCACTGTTATAGTCTATAGGGGAAACTTCGCCATCATAAAAAAAATTCTTACCGCTACGTGTTATTTGGGACGAACCATTTAAGTAAAAACTATAGCCAAGAACACTCTCCGTTTTCGCTTGACTGTTGTAAGTCAAAGATAATTCCGGCGTTAGAGCAACACCTTGCGGAACGTTCAACTCTAATTCATATACAGTAGCACCGCTATTACTAATGTTAATAGTCCCGCCCAAAGACGGAATGTCCTCGCTCTCGGAATGAGAGCCTAAATCTATATCAGCTACCGGAAAATGTGTCGTGTCTATATCGTAATTGTTACCGTTGACAAATCCTGTATAGCCCGCAACTGTAACATTGCCGTCACGAGTGAGAGTTAAAGTGAGCGGGGTATTGAATTGAAAAAGACGCACCAAACTGCTTGTACCGCCCTGATAATCGCTGCGGAGAAAGATATGTCTGCCGTTGTTTTTCGTGATGTTTTTTCGCTGTAACGACACAGACTGATTGCCCGCACGGTCAGGATTTAACGTGTTGCGAGCACGCATAGGAGGAACGCCAGAAGGCAGAGCATCATCACCGTCATAAATTATTTCGTCCTCAACGGTGCCTGTAACGCTGTGTAGCGTAATGTTCGTTGTACGGTTCGGCAATATCATTGATGATTGACATAAGAGGCGATCCTTTGTGCCTATGATACTGCTGTAAAAGAAATCCGTATTGAAATCGCTGCCTGCTGCGCGATAAGCGACAGCCAAAATGCCGTAAGGTGGCACAAAAGTACCAGAAGGAAAAGTATATTTAGTGCTGCCGTCTATACGCACTGTCCACCCACTTACATTCACCGTATTGTTGCCGTAGTTGTAGAAAGAAATAAACTCGCCATTATGGGGGAAAACAGTGCCATTTGCCTCCTGCAAGGGAGTGTCGTAAAGAACTTCGCCGATAACAACCGTAGAGGATTGGGCTGCGAGAAAAAGAGAAGATAAAGAAAGAACTATAGAGAGAATAGACTTTGTGAATATATGAAAATTCATATTTACTTGACTTTATGATTTACAGAGCAAAGGTAAGAAAATTTATAAGCTTTTCAATGGGGGCATCAAATTTGCAATACGACAATAATCATCTTGCTATAGAATTGCTATAGAATTGAATAAGCAAAAAACATGTTAAGTGAGATTTTAGCAAAGGCTTTGCTCTACGATAGGGGTTCATATTTTTGTTTTGTCCATCTCGTAAATCAAAAATTTTAACGTAAATTTGTGCAATTATGTTTACAGGAATTATAGAAAAAACGGCTGTTGTCACCCGCATTGAGCGAGAGGGGACAAACTTTCACTTCACGTTAAAAACGGATATTGCAAGTGAACTCAAAATTGACCAAAGTATGGCGCACGACGGCGTATGCCTTACTGTTGTTCGCCTCTACGCCGACACTCGCGAATACACCGTTACTGCGATGGAAGAAACTATGAACCGCAGCAATCTTAAATATTGGAAAGTCGGGACAGAGGTAAATCTCGAACGCTCCATGCGTATGGACGGACGTTTTGACGGTCATATAGTTCAGGGGCACGTTGATCAAACGGCTGTCTGCGAGAAAGTTGAAGTGCTCGACGGCAGTTGGAAATTTTACTTCAAGTACGACACTTCGCAAGGAAATTTTACTGTCGAAAAAGGGTCTGTCTGCATTAACGGCGTGTCGCTGACCGTTGTGGACTCCTCAAAGGGATTGCTGTCCGTTGCAATTATCCCCTACACCTACGAGATGACGAACTTTCACACCTTTGAGCAAGGAACAGTCGTTAATCTTGAGTTTGACGTGCTCGGAAAATACATTCAGCGGTTGTTTGAGCAGCACAACGCAGGTGGTGCGCCCGGTAAGAATTAATTCAGCGTATGTGGCATCAACTAACCATTTCGGGCATCTCCCCTTTTTCGCAGCAGGCACAGCACCCTCAAATGAAACTCTGCACAACATTCTTGAACAGCAACATCGCTTCATCTATCTCTTCATCTGTGGCGACAAGTGGCGGAGTCAGGCACATCGCACTGTGATTAAAGAGCGGATAGAATGAGATAAAGCCACTCGACATCAACCGCTCGACCAAACGATTTGTGTCAAAATCTTCCGAAAAATGAGCTGCGAGAAACAACCCCTTGCCCGTAACTGCCCTCACTTGCGGTATCTCGCTTAACCACTTCCTGATACGCGCTTCTTTTTGTGCCAGACATGGCAGCAATTCTACGATAACGTTTAACGAAGCAAGCGCAGCCACACACGACAGCGGATGTCCGCCAAAAGTTGAAGCATGACCTTTGAGAGGATGGTCGCTTTCGAGCAGCAACATAAGCTCCTCGCTCGCCACAAAAGCACCTATAGGCATACCACCACCCATACTCTTGGCTATGCACAAAATATCAGGCACTGCGCCCGAATGTTCAAACGCAAAAAGTTTTCCTGTGCGCCCAAAACCTGTCTGGATTTCATCATAAATTAAAAGCGCACCAACTTCACTGCAACGCTGGCGTATCGCTTTCAGAAATTCAACAGTCGGCACTGTCATCCCTGTTCCCGCCTGTATCGGCTCAACAATAACGCAACACGTTTTATCAGTGATTTTTTCAATCGCTCCCAAATCGTTGTACTCGTACAGCACCGTCTGCGGAAGCAACGGCGAAAATCTGTCGTGAATGGGTGTGTCCCCAAGCGCACTCATTGCGCCCATTGTGCTACCATGATACGAGCCTCTGAACGATATAATCTCTGCCCGCTTATTGTACAGCCGAGCAAGTTTTATCGCACCCTCTATAGCTTCCGAGCCTGAATTGACAAGAAACGCTTTTTGAAGCGTCGGTGGAAGAAATGAGCAAAGGCGGGCGACATAGTCTATCTGCGGCTGCTGGATAAATTCCCCATAGACCATCACGTGCAAATATTTTTCCATCTGCTCATGCAATGCAGCCATTACCGCAGGGTGACGGTGTCCGACATTATTAACGCAGATGGAAGAAATAAAATCGAAATAACGCTTGCCCGATTTGTCCCAAACATATACACCTTCCGTATGCGAAACATCTATAATAAAAGGGTCGAAATCCGATGCCTGTGCCATATAACGGCGAAAGAGATTTTTGTTCATAATATACCATTGTGTTAGACAAAGATCGTTAAATAACGGCGAAAGAGGTTCTTGTTCATAAGACAAAGATCGTTAAATAACGACGAAAGCGGTTCTTGTTCATAAGACAAAGATCGTTAAATAACGGCGAAAAAAATTTTTTTTCTTCATGATATAACTTTTTTACTCCATAGTGTTAGACAAAGACCACGCATAACTAAAAATAATGTCAGCGCAATCCATAATGCGTGATTGCCAAAAAGTCCGACAAATCCATAATAACTTCCGAAAAATGTTGATGAAGCAATAATCATCGTATAGACGAGAGGCTTCGTGGCAAGCGAGCCTGCAAAAACGCCGTCCCACAAAAATGCAGGCATACCAACCAATGTTACAATCAGCACCCAATAGTAATAATCTTTCGACAGCGCAATCACAGACGCGTCAGTCGTGAACATCTGCAAAATATTATGATAAAAAAGCGCGTACGCAACCAAAAACATAGCAGTAATGCCCGCACCCCACGTGAAAGAATACTTTATACTACGCTTTTTCATTGCTAAATCCCCACTGCCTGTAAAACGTCCACTTAACGCTTCTGCCGCGTGAGCAAAGCCGTCGCATGCGTACGAAAAGAAAATATAAAATTGGTAGAGCAGCATATTCAAGACTAATAAATGCTGACTGTGATGTGCCGACTCCGCCGTAAAAAACGAAAACACAAAAATAAAACAAAGCGTGCGAAGAAAAATATCACTATTGACCGAAAGAAAACGCCGCAGTTTACGCCAATCGCCGACAGCCTTTATCACCGCACGTGTAAAGAATTTAGAAATTGCGCGATATTTTATTTGCAACACCAACAGAGAAATTATAAAACCGCAGTACTGCGCACATACCGTACCTATCGCTGCTCCGTCGGCATTCCGCATTTCGAGTGCGAAAATAAAAAGCCAATTAAAAAAAACGTTAAGCAAATTTATCACAACCGAAACCCACATCAGAGTCTTTGTGTCCTGCATACCGATAAGCCACCCGCCAAAAACATAAAAGCATATCACAGTCGGAGCTGCCCAGATACGAATATAAAAATAAGACGAAACAACCTGCATTAGCGACTCTTCGGGATGAATTAGCACTGTCGCAAGTTTGAGGATTGGCTGCTGAAATATCAAGATTAAAACGGCTATCGAAAGGGCTATGAAAAGTCCACGAGCAAGAATTTCTACTGTTTCGTTCGGGCGTTCCTCCACATCTCGCGCTTCTCGCTCGCTGCGGGGTAACTGCCCGTCCCTTGACGCACGCCCAAAGGCTTGCGCCGTAAAACCGGTAGTGCCCATACGCAAAAAACTGAAACACCAATAAAGAAAATTAAACATCATTGAGCCTACCGACAACGCGCCCATATAAACAATATCATCAAGCCGTCCCATCATCGCCAAACTCACCGCACCAAGCAAAGGAATTGTAATTCCACTTATGATATTTGGAATTGCAAGTCGAAGTATTTCCCTGTTCATCCTCATAATTTCAGCCTTATATGAAGTCGCCAGCCAGAATAACCAAACCCTCTGCCAATGCCCGCAATAGAACGATCCTCAAACGAAAGAGAAAAACCAATGTCACCAAACATTAAAATTCTATTTATAGAATATCCCACCTCGACATAATGCCTGACAGCAGGTGTTTCCAAATAATTAAAATAAAGATTTTCTGTTATGAGAGTCTTGTTTAACCAAGGGATAAATTTGAAGATAAGATACATCGCTTCATAGTTAAAATTAACTCCTGCAACCCACTCATCTGTCGATGCACGATAATTTCTCAACACTTGATACATATTTTTGTACGTGTCGAAAAATACCGTTCCCATAAGTGCGGGATGATAATATTCCGAAAAGTGCATTTCATTTTTGCGAGGAAAATATCCACCAAAGACATTGTAACGAAAAGTGTGAAGCATTGTTTTACGCACCGTTTGCGACACCGAGAATTGCAAATAATCAAAGTCAGTATTACTTTTCCCAATACCTTTTATACCTTTTTTCCAAAGCACCGCCATAGTCGGATACTGCGAATGTAATGTGGTTTTTCTGTTGCCATTGAAGCGATAATGACGGCGTGGGGTATATGCTATCTCTGCCTCTACAAGTGCGCCACAGCCATCCTGTGATAATAAGTTCGGCTGATATGTTCTGCTTTTTGGAAAGAAAAAAGAAAATTCGGTGTTATTTACAACACCCTTGCGCCATTCATAAGTAAAGGAAACTTTTGTGTCGAAACCGTTAAAAAGTTCTGCCGTATTTGTTGCCTTGACATATCCACGCTGATAATACTGCACGTACGAACGGTGTCCCAAAAGTCCCGCCCACGTGTTGTGATACGGATGTAATGGCTGAACGGTATTAAAATCATTATGCCTCATTCCGCCCTCTACTTTTATCGAAGCGATTTTTTTTGGCGCGTATTTCCAGTCTATAGCGACATAAAACGGAATTGTCTTTGAAGAAAAAGAATATCCGACTTGCGCACTCGTAGTTAAATTTTGTCCATCTTTAAATTTTTTATGCAGAGAAAATCCTGGTATGAGAGTGAAGCCGTCGACAGCATTAAAAGAATACATTTCTCTCAATGGAAACAATTCAAATTCTATTTTTTTCTTTTTTGAACTTCCTAATATGATTGAAGAAAATGTGTTGAACATAAATGACCTTTGCGGCTTTGTGTTCGCTTTGACTGCGGCTGTATCTTTGTTGCTTCGAAGCGTTGAAACGATGTTTTTATAACTTGTCGTTTCTTCTTCCGTGAGCGGAACTTCGGCATAATTTTCATTCCATTCGCTCTCTAATTTTTCGGCAGGTGCGACAGAGTCTTTTCTTCTCACGTACGAAATACGTTTTATTTCAAGGTCATCTTTGCCACTTTCAATGACAGATTTTTCTTCGATAAGCGAAACTATTTTTATTGCATCCCGTGTTGAAAGATTTTCTTTCTGCGTTATTTCTTCTATTTTTTTGTCGATGTTCTCTATTTTTTTCTGTTGCTTTTCAGTTGGACTTTTGACGTTTTTCGTACTGCTCGCCTGCTTTTGCGCTGTTGCCTGCTTTTGCGCGTTTGCTTGCTTTTGCGCTGTTGCTTGCGCTGTTGCTTGCTCTTGCGCCTGCGTGAGCGTATTTCTTATGAACTTTTCGACAGACGTATTTGCTGCTAAATTCATAGTCGCCTTAATCCCCATAGCTGACGCATTAACCGTAAGAAATGCCTTACTCGGCATCCACAAATTATCGGCAATTTCTTTGTACTGTTGCTTTATATTGTAGGTCGCGTCAAATATCTGAAAGCTGATTGCACCGCTCAAATCAAATGCTACAACGTTCCATAAAGTTTCCAGAATATCTATCGTTCCGAAAAAAGCAAACGGATTTTTGTTGCGTGCTTTTATTTGGATGCGATAGACAGTTTGTCCCTTTTCGTTTGTAAGAATATTTTGAAGTTTATATCTATACATCGCAAGCCCTTGCGGGGTGAGTGGGGAAATAAGCTCGCCTGCATTGACGTATGGATTTATAGAGATAAAGTCAGAAGAAAAGTCGCCGTCAAACTCTTTTGGAAAAGAACTTTTTCTGGAAACAACGACACATTCAAATTTTTCTCCCGAACTGTTTATCCGCATAAGTTGCTCTTGCGTATAGACATCACCTTGTTTTATTTTTTTTAATTCGGGCGAAAAGTTGTCCATGAAACGCAAAAGGCGCGGAACTTTATCTATTTTAAGCGTTGCTTTGCTATAAACTTTCGATTGATATTTTGAAACAGGATAACGGTTTTGCGGTGCACTCGCAACGGCTCTGCGAATAATTGCATAAGCAGGGTCTTCATTGCTGGGGGTAATGTTCACAGGTTGAAGTGTGAGGGAGTAGGCGGGCAAAGGCTCAACATCTTGTGTTTGCAACTGCGTTTGTGCAACGCTCACAAAACTTGCAGACAAAAAGACTGCAGTCAAAAAGAGAAAGTTGTGCATTACAGAAAGTGCCCTCCCAGGGACTCGAACCCTGGACCCAATGATTAAGAGTCATTTGCTCTACCAACTGAGCTAGGAGGGCGTATTTATTTAAAGGGTTGCAAAGATACGATTAAGTTGAGAAAAAAGCAAAACAAAATTTCGCTTTTCGTAGTGCAGTGGACGATAAAAATATATTTTAATATTAAACAATGTCTTCGGAATAATCAATACATTTTTCAATTAATTCATTAGAATTTAAAGCATTGAGCACCTCGTCATCCTTTATTAAAGATAAAATTCGATGTCGCTCAAATATCAATATTGCATCTCCAAATTCATGGTGTTCGTAAAATGTAGAGCCATTATAATTGATAAGAGAATATGGAGTAAACAATGAGTGGCTTATTCCTGATAAATATATTTTCAAAAATCTATTATATCGCCTCGTTTCACATAGTTTTTTATTCCATTCCTTGCCGCAGGCGCACTGTACAAAAACAGAAATAAAGTTACCAATTTTATCTTTCAATGGTAACCACCCAACAACATCTAAGCCTAAATCTTGGGTGCCTTGCTTCGAAATAGTATCCAAGAAACCTTCATCAACATTAACATTCATCAATTCCGCCAATTTTTTAATCTTGTCGGATGTATAACCTCCAAGTTCATTATTACTTCCAAAACTTTTCACTATCGCAAAATCAGGCAAATAATTTTTCAATGCCTCTTTTGATAATAGCTCAAACTCTGCTGTTAATTCTGGTTGAAATTCCTTAAATAAATTGAGATTAGACGCAAGAAGTAAAAAAATGTAAAGTTTTTGCCTATTGTTTAATGCTGTTTTTAAGAAGATTGATATATTTGAATAACCAAATGGATAATCGCAACCAAAAGAACTATTTCTTTGACTAATAAGGTCGAAAACTTCCTTAACAAATGCCTCTTCAGTATCATTTACTAATGATTTATTATCGAAATCAATATCTTCGTCTTCAATTATTAAACGAATAATATCCTCATCATATAGCCTATCCAACATATCATCAACTCCAATTGGATTGCCTCCGTTAAACAACGCAACCAATTCAAAGTAATCTGCGTAAAGGTACAATTTTGTTTTACGAGGGTATTTTTCATTAAGTCGCAAAATAAAAGACGAAAAAAAATTGTCTATTTTATTCATTTTCATTAGTAACTTTTACTGTGGATTTAATTTTGTCAGTCAATAGCCTAATCTCACGCAAATCTTTGTCTAAATCAATATAAAAATTTTTGACCTTGATGACCATACTATCTGCTTTTTCAAGATTAGTCAAAGCTGTACTAATAAAATTCATGAATACCTCGTCAAGCTCTCCTGCAAGTTCTTTGGCGCGTTCCAAAGAATAGCCTTTCGTGTCAAAAGCAAATAATGCTTTTGGATTGCCCAGAATTGCGTTTAAATCGTTCAAATCGGAGCTATTCCCAATCAAACGTGTTTTATTTTGGTCGTTTTTCTCGAACAACCAACATGTCCATTTTTTTAAGTTTTCTTGTGACAAGTTTTCTAATGGCTGTTCCTTTTCAAAATCAACTCCAATAAAAGTTTTAATATTGGTTTTATTTAAACTATCAACGATATAATTGAAATAAAAAGTAGTGTCACTCAAATCCCTTATTTTATAAAAATTTTCATCTTCTATTAATTTGAAAACTTCGTATCCTACTAAAACTCGTTTCACGTAATCTGCTCTACTGCCAATCATTTTAGCAATTTCTCGCGAAGCCTGAATTATAGTTTTGGTCGAAAACAATGAATCTTTCAAACCAGATAAATATCTCGCTTTCTCTAGTAATCTCCATTCTTTAATCCCTGTTATATGCTTAAAACCCAAATATTTGTGAATTTCTTGTTCGTTGTCAAAAATCAAACAAGGAATCTCGGTCGGTCGCTCTGTTGTTTCTTCGATAACTTTTTGAACTTTTATTTTTTGTACAGTTGCCAATTCTGGGTTATTGAGTAGTCTTACCGCCGACAATCTTCTATTCCCTTCTATAACCCGATATTTGGAATCCGAAGAATCTAACACAACTAAAAGTTGCTCACCAGGGAAATATCCATTTTGTCCTATAGCCAACATCAGTTCGGTCAATGAGGCATCTAGCAACATATATTCCATTAACTCTTGTTCTGTCGGATTTCCCTCTCGAATTGATTTCGGAATACGCGGATTATGCTCGTCTAATTTTAACTGAGCAATATTTATCGTGCGAAATTTGTGACTGTTACTTGTGCTCATCTTTATAAAATTGCTTTATTTTAAATAATTCTCCTTTTGAGAATAACTCTTTCATGTTAGAAATTGCTTGTCCTTTTTGGATTTTTTCCAAACTCCGATATGCTTTCATTCCATCTTTGTCGCTAAAACCTAAAAACTTATTAATCGCTTTTGTATTGGTTTTGTCTTTAACGTCTAATAAAAATGAGATTTCACACATACTTGAAAAATCAAAAGTTGATTGATTAAACTCTTCAATTCCTTGCGACAGTAAAATAACAGAAACGCCTTTTGAGCGAATTTCCCGAAGTATTTTTTCTAAAACATCTTGATATTTTTTTTCTTTAAAAATCACATGAGCCTCATCTATTAACAACACATAACGCATAGCACGACACCCGTTATTTGTTGGAGTACTATCCATATTCATAAATACATTATAGATATAATTGATGATTAGAAACAAAGAAGTGAAGCGCACAGAGTTTGACAAATCTCCCGACAAGGACAAATAAATATTCCTGTTCAAGAAGTTATTTGCTTTTTTATCATCCTCGAACACATTGTAACGACTTATTTCGTCCATAATTTCTGTTAAGGTATCGCGTCTGTCACCCACTATCTCCAATAGTTTTTCATTAACTTCCGATAAACTCGGATACACTCCTGGCTGCTTGGCAACAAATGCCTCGTTTGTGGCTTCTCGCAATTTGCCTCTTTGCTTAATTCCTATATTTGAATATTTACAAATAATATCAACAAATTTGTCAATTCCCATTTGCTTATTCACGTCATTTATACTATCTATGAACGAAAGTGGATTGACTGAAAACGGATTTTTGGGTACATCAATGAAAACGGATTTTGTTTTATCAAAAAACGATTGCATTTCAAGCAAATCATCATTCTTTAATCCTTTAAAATCCAGATAGATAAAATTAATATGGTGGTTTGATTTTTCAGAAATTTCTTTCAGCAGATGCAATGCAAACTGTGTCTTGCCTGTCCCCGAGCTACCCGCAATAGCTATGTGGTTATTGTTGTACAAAGTTGTATCATTAAAATTCAGAATTATTTCATCTTCTTTTTCATTTATTTTACTGCCTATCAATAATTTAATCGGATCTTCAAAGTGCGATTTTTCAATATTCTGATTATTGTTTTTAACCGCATCCAAACTAACTCTTACAACATCCAACATCGAAATACCCTTGTCTAAATGTTCTGTCAAAAAATCCAAAAATGTATAATTGGTATTATTGCGAAACAAATTATCCATCATCTGTAAACCGTGATCTATATGTAATTTTATATAACGCGGAATGTTATCATTTGTTTTGTAAATGCCATAATGTTGGCAAATCAAAGCAATGTAAAAATCCCTATATTTTTCTTCAAACAAGATATGATCCTTGTACTCCTTCCCTTTGGAATCATACAAGTTAAATTCCGAAGTAGCAAACTTTTTGCCGCTTTGCAAAGAATAACCAAGTGCGATACGAGCGATTACATTTTCTTTTGTTCCCACAGGTAGTTTTGCAGTAAGTTGCCGAACTATTTCTTGATTAATTTCCGATGTTCTTATATTAATCTGCATAAAGTTCGTCGTATTTCTTAATTAAACAATCCGGTTCGATTTTTACAAACTGTGACGCGTCTGTATTTACATTGTGGATTATGTACGCTTTACTTACACTCGGTTTTAACAATTCATATTCACTCTCTGTTAATTCCTTGTGTATCAGCGGAAACAATATCACTTGTTTTGAAACATTAGGATAAAATTCCTTAATTACGTTCTCGGCGTGGTCTTTATCAAATTTCTGCATTGGTGAATCAATAAATACCGGAAATTCTATATCAGATTCATCAACCATTGATTTCAACAACGCCGAAGCGTACATTTGCCTCTCCCCCATTGACAATGTGCCCTTGTCAATTTTCTCTTTACGGGCATTAAACAGATTAATATCAACATCATCGCCCGCTTGGTTAATATCTACAACAACTTTTTGAATAAATCCCTTTTTGTGCATAAGTGTATTTAGCTCATTCAAAATATTTTCTTCCAATTTTTTCTTCGTGGTAATTTTGAACTCTTTGATAAAATCCTTGAGCTGAGCTATTAGCTCTTGAGTTTTTTTGTCTTTTTCAGAATATCGCCTTGAATCGTCTATTTTTTTTCTTAATTCTTCTTGTCGCTGTTTCAATGTTTTAATTTCATTTCTAAGCCCACCTACTCTTTCTCTCAAATCATAAGTATCTTTTTCAATGTTGAAAACGCGACTATCCAACTTAGTTTTTTCACTTCTCAAACTACAGATATATTCATCCTCCGCGTCTTTTTCCGCCATTCTTATTTTTCTACGAATAGAATCCATATCGCTTTTAGAGCGCAAATAGTTGTCGTTTAACTTTGTAAAGGCATTCCGAAAAGTATGTTTTAAGTGATTGACCAACGTACTCAATTCGTTTGTCTGTATATTCGAAAAATCGTGTAACGGCTCAAATATTGATGGCAATTCGGGAACATCAGAGAAAAAATACTTTCTTATGAGTTTCTTGATTTGCTCTTCATAAAAATCACGCGCATCCGTACTTATTATTCCTTCGTGAGTTTTTTTTTCTTTCTCAATATCATTAAGTATATGCTTTATCTTTTCCTCTATATTCTCTTGTTTGTATTTGCTTTCTTTATAATTCTTTTCACTTTCGAGTTGATTAGAAACGTCCATCAAAGTTTCTCCTGCCAATCCAAACGGAATTAAATCAAATAAATCTTTCAATTCGTTTTGAAAATTTGAATTTTTGTCGTTTAATTCTTTCTCCCGGGATTTCAATTCGTTAAGTTGTTCCAAGGTCATCATATTACCCTCCTGAATTAATCTCATTTGGATTTCATTTGACTCACTTTGTTTTTCAACTTTTTCCTGGTTAAGATCTTGAATTTGATTTTCAAGTTCGTTTATATTTAATTGTTTATTCTTTATATCGGTTTCAATTTGATTAAATTCTACTCGTTCTTGTGGCTTTGCCGATTTTTTACGGTAGTCATCTTGAATATTTTCTAATTGATCTTTTAGGTCTTCGTATTTTTTTATGCCCAAAACCTCTGTGTACGCTCTGCTCAATAGACGTCTTTGTTCCGGAGAATTAATTTCAGCAAGAGAAACGATTTTTTCAGCATCAAAAAAGAAAAATTTAGCAACTTCAATTGGAAGGATAAAATCTCGGATGAAAATTTCCTCGCCGTCTTGTTTTCCTTCTGTTGTCAGGTCTTGAATAAGTTGATTTGTAAAACCATCTATCAGGACTTCAACTCTATCATTTACGCTTGTGACAGTATCAAAAGTTCTCGTAATTTTAACTTCATTGCAAGTTATTTCAGGAATTTTTACATCTTTGAAAGTAACCGAAACTGAAAATTTTGTTTCTCCTTTTGTTTTTGCCAGCCGATTAAGAGTATTTCCAATATACTTGCCATACCCTCCTTTATCAACAATCTCTTTTTGATAGAGCTCATCAACTTTCTCCATTTGGCGACCATATAAACACCAAACTAATGACATCAAAAATGTCGTTTTACCGAAACCATTTTTACCGCTAACAACAATTATATTCTTATCGCTATCCGGCAACAAATCTATCGTATTACTTCCCTTATAGATACGAAAATTGTTTAATATTATTTCTTTAATAAACATTTCCCTATTCCTTCTTTAGGTATTCTTCAATACGAGTTTCAATGTCGTCTTTCAATCCTCTTTTGCGGTTCAAAAGAGATTTGTTCTTTTGAAGAGTCAAAAGCTCTTGGATTAAGTCGAAATTTTGCGGTTTTTGTTCGCAAGATTTTTTCAACAAATCCAGTTCTTTTTCCTTTTTTTTATTATGCTCTTTCATATCTAACTCTGATTTATAAGCATTGCGATAAATCTCGGAAACCCTATAATCGAATATAAAATCCCTATACCAAATTGTCTGAATCGCGATCAATTCTTGATTTGTAATTAATTCAATATGAGGCTTTTTTTGCTGTATTTTCTTTTGTGTTTTCAGTAGCCTTTCTAAAATTGATTTCCTGTAAACAGGATAATACGTCCCCATATCATTAATGGCTTTTGTGCCATTTCTGCGGATAGGCATCCTGTTTTTTGTATCATTGCGTTCTGCAACAATTTCATTGCGAAACTTTAACAGCGGTGTTAGCCAACCAAAACCATTATTTATTAACATGGCCATTGATTTATCCTCTTTTACTACTGTACACATCCAACAACCAAAACGACTTTGCCCGCAAGATTTATGTTTGTCGTCAGTTACAACTGTCGGACATTCATAATCATCCGCACTAGCGTTGGCATATATTTGAAATAATTCCTCATTGCTTGCACCCCACGGCGACGGCATTGTATTTATAATGTGCCAAATCTGCTCTAATTGCAAGTGTCTTATGGGGGCGTACATGTAAGTGTTCGGCTGCAATGGATGTCTTGTTAATCTCTTTCCTTTGATAGCGTGTTTATTCATTGATCTAGCACGATTAGCACTTTCGCTCATTCGTGTCCCAATCAAAATTATTGCCTCACCAAACTCATTAACTTGTTCGGCAATAAATTGAGAAGTTGGCTTGATTTTCAACCGTTCCGTACACCAACGAAAGGCGTTGTTTGGTGCAGGATAACCACGTCCAATCATATTAACCCACAAAGAATCCTCCAATCGTGGTATGGTTTTAATAACTCGAATTGGTAAATCTTGGTCGCGAGCAGCATCCGTTATTTTATCTAAAACGCGATACACATACTCTGTAATCACCGGATTTTCAACCATTGTATCATTACAAACTACGTAAATATCACGCCCGACAAAACCATGAAAATGCTTAACTTGTTCTAATGCTTTCCAAACCAATTGCAACATCACAGTGGAATCTTTTCCGCCACTGAAACCTATAATCCATGGCCTTTTTGTATTGTCCGCAAACATATACTGGTCAATAATTTCATCTATAATGTTTTGTGTAAAATCTGCCATAATATTTCGATTTGCAAAGATACTATTTTATTTCTTGCGAATATCACATGGCACTTTCAATCTCGCTATAAAGTCCTATATCATGGGAATATCAATAGATTTAGTGCACATTGCCTGATTTCAACAGGTTTTTAAAAAACTTGATAATTTTTCTTAACTTTGAGCTTCATGTTTTGTAAGAGTGTTGCGAAAGTATCAGCAAAGAAGATACTAAGGGTTTGTGCAAGAGTTTTACAAGAGTTTTAATAAGGGTTTCGTATAAGGGTTCCGTTTAAGGTTGTTGTTTGAAAAAAGTAAAAGGTTTCGTTTAAGATTGTTGTTTGGGAAAAATGTCCATTAAAAGAAAAAACTAAGACGACGGGAAAGCCGCCACTATAAATATATCGAACTTATTTTCAATATTCAAAATTACAAACACATGAAAAAACTATTTCTATTACTTGTTTTACCTCTGTTCTTTACAAGTAATTCCAAAGTGGTAGCTCAAGAAGAATTTCGCTACCCATCAACAGAACCCACCACTCTATCTCAAAAACCAATTGTACTTGACAATGTCAAAACGCCCGAATCAGGAATTATTGGCGACAAAATTCCTGTAATGAAACTTCCTATCCTATCGCAAATAAAAGCGAGCGACCCTTCCACCTCTGACGCGGACACTTCCCGCGATGTTTTCACATTACCGTTTAAAGATAATTTTACAGGCTACCCTCTAAAATGGTCAATAATTGATGAAAATGAGGATGGCCAAACTTGGTTTCGGTACGGCGGCGGACGCAATGGCGGTAATCTAATGTATTATGTCCAGGAAGGGACTTATACGAATGGAAATGATTATTTAATAACAGTAGATCCTGTAGAAATGCCCGCAGGCAAGAGCTTTTTTAAGGTTTGGTACAGGACCGATCAATATTCAGGTTTTCAAACTTATGAGAGTTTTGAACTTTTATATGGAAAAACAAATAAGATTAACAGTTTGACAACCATAGGAGGCGTTATTCTCGTGAACAATACAGGTTGGCTTCCCCTTGCCGTTCCCTTTCAATTGGAAGAAGCAGGCGATTACTATTTTGCAATAAAAGCAACTTCGCCGGGAAATCTAAACTATGGTTTGGCTATTAGCGATGTCACCATAGATACAGGAGAGCTAAAACCTGATCTACTTATCCAATATGTTCTCGCTTCAGCAGGTGGCTGCGGTTGTTCCGCCACAGAAAAAATAGGTTTTAACGTTCTCAACGAAGGCGATGTCCCTGTAACTTCTTTTACAATCAATTACTCTATTGACGGACAACAGAGCAGCCAAATTTTTAACACAGGCCTCGCTTCAATGGAATCTGAAATTGTGTATTTAGATCCTGCGTTTGATTTTAGTCAGATAAATAAAACGTATGAAATCAGAGCGTCAGTTGCAACGCCGAACGATAATAACTCCTCTAATGATTCCATTTCTCATTCTGTCGTCACATCAACCCCTCTTGAATTACCTGTCTCAAATTTCTTATTGACTCGAGAAGATGCAACTTTTTATCATCCTGGTATCTCTGGAGCGTGGAGATATAATCCCAATTATATAGGCATAACAGGAATAGAGCCTACTTCGGGAGCTATGGTTGCGGATATGCAAGATGTTCCCATGTACACTTCCTGCTTTAATTTGGATCGTGGCACATATATACTTAATTTTAGCTATTTTGCAGGATGGCGTCCGGGTACGGATGATTTTGAAGTTCGTGTCGGTAAGTCGGGAACAGATATTTCCACTTGGAGTACAATTGCAAGTTTTTTCGATATAGAAGAAATGCCGATATTTGAAGCTCATAAAACTGTCTTTTTCGTTCCTGAAGCAGGAGACTATAGAATAGCATTTATTTCTACCCATCGTACTTTTTTGGCAATAGGTTACCTTACGCTATCTAAAGGACATGAACATGACATTACAATTGATAAAATTTCAAATGGTTTTAATCTCCCCGCTATTCCCTACAAACAATTAGGAGAAAATTCAGCGATTGAGCATACGGTTACTGTTACGAACACAGGGAATTCAAGAGAAACTTTTGATTTAGAATTACTGTTAGACGGAACAGTAGTTGACTCAAAAAATGTTACTCTGTCCTCGTCAGAAACCGACGACGTTATCTTTTCAACCGTATTGGCACCCGTAGCTAAAACTCTTACTTTTACAGCAAGAGCAAATGTGCCAAACGATGGATACAATGAAGACAATTCAAAATCATTGGTTTTAAATGTCGGAAATACGTTTGCTACGGAAAGTTTAACGGAAAACGATAACGATAAATTTACGGGTATTGCCTTAGCCTATAATGGTCATCAACTCGCAAATGTATATACATTGAGAGAACCCGACGAATTGGAATCCATGACAATACTGTTTCATGAAGGCGCAACAAGGAGTGTTTACCTTAGAATTAATGTCTATGCATTAGACTATGAGATTCTTGAGGATTTTGTTGATAATAGTAGAGGTCAATATTATGCTTTGGATATTGAACCGTTGTACTCTGCATACGTGACTCGTCCTGCGGGAGGTGGCTTCAAGACCTACGAGCTTCCCGAACCACTCGCTTTGGACGCGGAAAAATATTGCTTTTCCGTTACGCAATTGGATGATGAGATTTTGACTGCTTATCTTCCTGAAAGAGGTGGGGAGTACTATGTTTCTGGAGAGATGAGTTTAGATGGAGTAACGACCCGCATCTATCTGCAAAGGATGGATGACTATCCAGGATATGTTACAATCAGAGCTAACTTTGTACCGAGTGTTACAGGCGTAGAGGCTGTACAAAATAATATTGACCTTAACGTTTACGCTTCGAGAAACTTGTTTTCCGTTAATGCAAGCGAGCGCATAGACAACGTAACTATCTTTGATGTTACAGGCAATAGTGTTCACAGGTCAGCAAGAGGGCTTAATTCGTATGACTACACCACCAATATAAGCCGTTTAGCAAGTGGAATGTATCTTGCACACATACAAACGACTAACGGCACGAAAACAGCCAAGTTTATTGTTAAATAAAATTATACTGATATGAAGAACAAATTATCATTAATGCTTCTCGCACTGTTCGCGAGCAGTTGCGTTTTGGCGCAAAGTAACGGAACAGCGGGTGGTCTCACGTGGGTATTGAGTGCCGACAGTGTATTAACTATTAGTGGCACAGGAGCTATGCCCGATTATGACTACACAGGTGGAAGTGTGCTTGCACCGTGGCCGA
>JAISPZ010000129.1 GCA_031274555.1 Bacteroidales bacterium
GATCCCGCTCCGCGGGATCCCCGGTTTCCACAAAGAGGGGATCGCTTCCGGCATAAACGATATGATCCGGGGTAAAGGCTGAAGACAGGGGATAAAAGGAGGCGCGGTCCCTGATCCCAATAACCCTCACCGACCCCCTCACCGACCCCCTCACCGACCCCAATAACCCTCACCGACAACCGTTACCCTCGCCGCCCCCCTCGCCGAACAGCGAAAGTCAAGCCAAGTTATTCCTGCTTCAGACGGTGTAGCACCCAAAACGGTGCTGTCAAATCCACAAGCGATTAATTTGCAGAATATTACAAAAAAATATTTTTAAAATGTCAAAGTCAGGAAAAATATTTGCTTAAAAATCAAAAATAAAATTGTATTTTTATACTTTATTGGATATAAACAATGGATATGGTTTTAGACAAAAACACAAGCGATAAAATAAGTTTTATTACTTTTATCATTCCCGAATTTGCTCGCTCATACAAAATGAAAGTGCAGGATGCCTATTTTTATTTGAAAAAATATGGTGGAATGAACTATTTGAATGAATGTTGGTGGGCTTTGCATACTGATAATCCGTTTTGGGCGGTAAGGGATCTGTACAAAGTTTGTCGCAGTAATGGGGGATATCGGTAATGAAAGTCTATCATGGTAGCGACACGATTGTTTCTGTAATTGATTTGCAAAAATGTAAGCCTAATAGAGATTTTGGACGTGGATTTTATGTTACAAGACTTCGTTCACAAGCCGAAGATATGGCAATACGAGTTGCACGATACAGCAAAAAAAAGACTGTTGTTACCGAGTACGAATTTGACGAATATGCGTACGAAGATGACGAAATGAAAGTGTTGCGTTTTGAAAAATATGATGAAGAATGGCTTGATTTTGTCATTCTTAATCGCAATACCGATAAACGAAAACAGGCACACGACTATGACATAGTCGAAGGTCCTGTTGCGGACGACAAAATAACTCGCAATATTGCAAAGTACTTGAAAGGGAAGTACTCAAAAGAGGAATTTCTCGAAATGTTGAAATACAGCGAGCCAAACCATCAAATATGTTTTTGTTCTGTAAATTCGTTGCAAATGCTTGAATATACCGATAAACACATTGATTTGGATAGTGCAATTTCAGATATTGGCGAGCAGATTATTAAACAGATAATGCTTGACGGGCAAATTGACGAAAGAAAAGCGACTGATTTGTTTTATTCGTCAAAAATATTCGCTGAACTTTCAAGCATAGAAAATAAACTTCACGAAAAAGGGTGGATGGAAATATATGAACTGCTGTTGGACGAACTAAAAGTAGTGGACTAACTTTAAAGTAAAGGTCAGTACTCGCCAGACCTGCTTCGCCCGCAACACCGACACCACTCACCGACACTGACATCCCTCACCGACACCAATAACCCTCACCGACACCGCTTTAACTCGCCGAACAGCGAAATTCAAGCCAAGTTATTTTGCAAATGAGCAGGAGGGCGAGGAAAGGTAGATACCACCACAGACTAAATGGGAAAAATACGAAAAACAGGACGGTATAGACGAGGTAGAGGATTGTTGTGAAAAGAATTTCGGAAGCGACGTACTCAATGCCAGAACGGAGCATTTTGTTTGAGTGTGAAAGACGCTTTGCAAGGTGTTCGCCGAGAAGGACAGATGGGGCGTTCAGCAGAAATCCAATAAGAGCAACAGGAGATAGAAATATCCACGCTATGATACGCCATAAGCCGACACGTTTTGTTTGAAGTGGTGGCGGATTGATTGCGTTTAGTTCATCGGCGGACATCGCACGAATTTGTTCCATGTAGTATCGGTCTATTTGCAATTTTTCGGGAAGTGAAAAACGTCTTTTCGTGATACCCATTTCCTTTGCCATACGCGGTCGTTCCACCTCTCTTGTAGCATCTAAAATTTTATATTTGTCTTCACCGACATTTATATTCAGGATAAGTTTGTTTATGGCAACTTCTGCGTCACGTGCCAACATCGCAAATGCTTGTTGCGGATTTTCTTGATATGCCTTGTAATAGTTAGATAGCGCGATAGGCTTTCCATAGACAAAAACAATACTTCCCCGATAACCATGATATTTTTCGTAATGGTTGCCAACAGGCACAATCGTAAAATTATCAGGAAAATTCAGAGCTTCCGCAGCCTGAAACGCAATGCGTGCAAAGCCTTTCTTTACGGGACCAAACCAATGACCTTCCTGATGTTTGCCCTCAGGAAAAAGACATATTGGAAAACCCTTTTTTACAATGTTTCCCGCTTCCCTGAAAATCTTTTCATTTCCGTTTAGATTTTCTCTGCCGTCACGCATTCTAAAGATTGGCAGAATACGGAAAAAATATAAAATTCTTGCAATGATTTTTTTCTTGAAAATGTCGGCACGTGCGAGATATACAGGTATAAAGTGGCGTGGCAGGGCAAAGAGAATTAAGAGTGCGTCAGTAAGCCCATTTTGATGGTTGCTGATAACAATTATTGGAGTGCCTTTCGGGGGAAGACTGACTGCACCTTTGACGAGCCTGCCGTTGCTTAATATTCCGCTGTTGGGCTTGTCGCCACCACTGCCACCGCTGCCACCACCGCTACCATTGCCACAGTCGCCACCACTGCTACCACTGCTACCGTTGCCACCGTTGTCGCAGTCGCCACCGCTGCCACCACTGCCACTATCTTCAACCATTGTACGGATGTAGAATTTGCGATAGTAAATGAAGATGAAAGAAAATCGGAAATATTCTCGTAAAATAAGATATGGTAACGAAAAACGTGCTACTTTTTTGTAAGCGTTCATAGTTTGTTAAATTTCAAATCGAATGTGTGTGATACCCAAAGTTAGGTAAAAAATCAGGTTTTAACAAAAAATCGTCCAAATTATCAAAATAATTGGTTGTGGCTGATGAAGAAATTCGTTCAGCGATTACGCATAATGGCGTAAAATCACTCGTTTTTTCGTAACTTTGGCGGTTGTGGACGGTTGAACGGTTGTGTCGGGGATTGTGTAGTCCCAACGCTTGATAGAGGACAGGGGGTGGGGCAGGGATTGTTGCTTCGATGTGTAGTCCCAACGCTTGATAGAGGACAGGGGGTGGGCAGCGTTAGGGATGGGAGCGGTTATCCTTTTTCGGCTGTTCAGGCGCAGTTGTTCTATAGAACGTACTTGCTGTGAGTGAGATTGTGGTTTGGAGTGTTCTCTGTCTTTGCCGAAAAAGATATGAGCGGACAGCCCGACCCTTGTTTGCTTTGTGGCGGGGGCGGGGCGCGGCGGGGGCGGGACGGAAAGGGGCAGGGTGCGGCAAGAAGGGGCAGTAAGGGGCGCGGCGGGGCGGGAAAGGGCAGGGCGGGGCAAGACAGGATAAGGCAGGGCTTGGGATGTCGAGAAACGCTATTGTCGAATGTGCAGCCTGATGCCTGTGGGTTGAAGCGGGTGGACAAAGCAAACAAGGGGAACGCCCAAATTTGTAACACTAAAAAAAATAAAAAGATGAAAAAAGTAGTATTACTTCGGCATGGAGAAAGTCTGTGGAACAAGGAAAACCGTTTTACAGGATGGACGGATGTGGATTTAAGTGAAAAGGGGGTACAAGAGGCGCGTGAGGCGGGGCAATTGCTTAAAGAACAGGGATTTAAATTTGATGTAGTTTACACTTCATATCTGAAACGTGCCATCAAAACGATGAATAATGTGTTGGAAGAGATGGATCAGTTGTGGATTCCTGTTGAAAAATCGTGGCGTCTGAATGAGAAGCATTACGGTATGCTGCAAGGCTTGAATAAGGCTGAAACTGCTGAAAAATACGGCGATGAGCAGGTTAAAATTTGGCGCAGAAGCTATGATATTGCGCCTAATCCTCAGGAAGCTACCTCTGCGGACAGCACTTGGAATGATCCTAAATACAAAGGAATTGAACGTTCGTTACTGCCTCTCACAGAGTCGCTTAAAGACACTGTTGCGCGTGCCGTTCCATATTGGCAGGAAGTGATTGTTCCGTCTTTGAAAAGTTGCGATGAAATTTTAGTTGCGGCGCACGGAAACTCCTTGAGGGCGATCATTAAATACTTGAAAAACATTTCCGACGGCGACATTATTTCGTTGAATTTGCCTACGGCTATTCCGTACCTTTTCACGTTTGATGACGAGTTGAATTTAGTTAAGGATGAGTTTCTTGGGGACGCTGAAAAGATAAAGGCACTGATGGAAGCAGTTGCTAATCAGGGAAAAGCGAAATAGAATGTAGAAGTTAGAGGAAAAAACAAATGATGAGAACAAACACTTGTGGCGAATTGTCGCTGAAAAATAAAGGTGAGAAAGTTACACTTTGCGGCTGGATTCAGCGTATGCGCGACATGGGCGGAATGACTTTTCTCGACTTGCGCGACCGTTACGGCATTACGCAAATCGTTTTCAATATGGAAACGAACGCTACTCTTTGCGAGCAGGTTCGCGAATACGGACGCGAATGTGTCATCGGCGTTACAGGAACTGTCGCAGAACGCAGTAATAAAAACCCCAAACTTGCTACAGGCGAAATAGAAATTCTTGCCTCTGATGTCCACCTCTACAATCGCTCCAAAACGCCACCATTTACGATAGAAGAAAATTCTGACGGTGGCGACGAGCTGCGAATGAAATATCGCTATCTTGATTTGAGACGTCCGAACGTACGCGCCAATATGGAGCTGCGTCACCGCTTGGGCATGCTTATTCGCAATTATATGGCTGGGCAAGGCTTTCTCGAAATAGAAACTCCGTTTCTCATTAAGAGTACTCCTGAGGGTGCTCGTGATTTTGTTGTGCCCTCGCGGATGAACGCGGGAGAATTTTACGCCCTGCCACAGTCGCCGCAGACATTTAAGCAACTTCTTATGGTCAGCGGTTACGACAAGTATTTTCAGATTGTGCGCTGTTTTCGGGACGAAGACCTGCGTGCAGACCGTCAGCCCGAATTTACGCAGTTAGATTGCGAGATGTCGTTTGTAGAGCATGATGATATTTTGGATATGTTCGAGGGTTTGGTGCGTCATCTGTTTTCTGCGGAAAAGGGGATAGAAGTAGGTGCGTTGCCACGTATCACCTATCGTGAAGCTATGGACAACTATGGCTCGGACAAGCCTGATATTCGGTTTGAGATGAAGTTTGCATGCTTGAAAGAAGCATTTCCTGCGGGTAAATTCGGCGTGTTCGACACTGCGGAGTGGGTCGGTGGAATTGTTGCGAGTGGTTGCGCCGAATATACGCGCAAACAACTTGATGAGCTGACAGACTTCGTTAAACGTCCGCAGATTGGAGCGAGTGGGCTTGTGTGGATAAAGTGCGCCACTGACGGAACGTATAAAAGTTCGATAGACAAATTTTATACGCCAGACGATTTGGCTGCGGTGGCTGCTGCTACGAGAGCGCAGGCTGGGGATTTGATTTTAATAATGGCAGGTGCGGACGAAAAGACTAAAGAGCAGCTTGGCACACTCCGTCTGCACGTTGCAGATTTGCTTGGATTGCGCCGCTCGGACGACTATAAACCACTTTGGGTTATAGACTTTCCACTTTTAGAGTGGAATGAAGATGACAAACGTTTTTATGCAAAACATCATCCGTTTACATCACCAAAGCCCGAACATATTCCGCTGTTGGACACTCATCCCGCAAGTGTAAATGCAAATGCGTACGATATGGTGATTAACGGTGTAGAAGTGGGTGGCGGGTCAATAAGAATTCACGACCGCACTTTACAGAAAAAAATGTTTTCCATTCTCGGCTTCTCGGACGAAGAAGCGCAGAAACAATTTGGCTTCCTTATGGACGCGTTTGAATACGGCGCACCGCCTCATGGTGGTATCGCCTTTGGTTTCGACAGGCTTGCTTCGCTTTTCGGCGGTGCGGAGTCTATAAGGGACTTTATCGCTTTTCCTAAAAATAATTCAGGGCGGGATGTGATGATAGACTCGCCATCGACTATAAGTGATGATCAACTAAAAGAACTAAATCTAAAGACAACAGCTTAAGTTTGCTGCTACCAAATCTAATGATATGGAACGAGCATGACGGATGTTTATTTGCGAGTTCCACATAACCCATCAAAAACAGAAACACATGAACAATCTACAAAAAATCTTTGTGGAACGGATAGTTGCCCCCATAGTTTTCTTATTTCTTGCAACGTCTGTTCTGCTTGCGCAAGCCCCAATGGGCTATTATGATAATGCTGAGGGAAAAAGCAGTTATACGCTAAAGACGGCACTGCACAACATTATTAACAGCCATACGCAACTCTCTTATGGTGATTTATGGAATGCGTTTGAAGATACTGACCTCAAATCTGGTACGAATAAAATTTGGGATATGTACTCAAACTGCGATTTCACCTACAAGACAAAGCAATGTGGCAATTATTCAAACGAGTGCGACTGCTATAATCGCGAACATTCTTTTCCAAAGAGCTGGTTTAACGACGACCCCCCGATGTACACAGATCTTTTTCACTTATATCCCACAGACGGCAAGGTAAACGGTATGCGCAGCAACTATCCTTTTGGGAAAGTTTCAAATCCCACTTATACGTCGGGTAATGGCAGCAAGTTAGGACCTTGCAGTGGCTGTGACGGATATACAAAAACGGTGTTTGAGCCGATAGACGAGTATAAGGGTGACTTTGCCCGCTCATATTTTTATATGGTAACCTGTTATCAGGACAAAGTTAAGGATTGGAACTGCGATATGCTTAACAGGACGGAAAACCAGGCATTTTCCGAATGGGCGAAAAATATTTTAATACAGTGGCACAGGGACGACCCTGTCAGTGAAAAAGAGGTAAATCGCAATAATGCTGTTTACTCTTGGCAGGGAAACCGTAATCCGTTTATTGACTATCCCGAACTTGCCGAGAAAATATGGGGTGGCGACAACACTCCGTTTTATCCCAACGGCGACCCGGTGAGCAATAGCAATGAAGAAACGGAAGACCACTCTGAAGCTTATCCTTTTGCCGAAATTTACAACATCAGCGGAGTACGTTTAAGGGAAGTACATTCAGCTGACGTGGACATCACCATAAGTGCGCTTTCTCACGGCGTTTACATCGTCCGCTACATCAACAAAACCACAGGAAAGTCAATGCAGAAAAAGGTTGTGAAATAAATCAGTAGGGTACAAATTGCCCCCAAATTGTCCCCAAATTATCCCCAACTGAAATGCAAGCCACAGATGCATGAAAAGCATTGGGATATAAAACACTCACAGCCCACTCGCGAGTACGTCGGCGATATGAATACACTTAATGGGAAGTTTCTGCCTGTCAATCACTGCCCGCATATTTCCAAGACATGAGGCATCTGTTGATACGATGTACTCCGCACCTGTGGCGAGTGCAGCCTGCAGTTTTCGTTCCGTCATGGAAACTGACAGTTCGGGATATTCAAGAGAAAAAGCTCCGCCGAAGCCACAACACCGTTCGGTCTTTTCCATCTCTACAAGCGTGAGTCCGTGCACATTTGAAAGCAAAATACGAGGCTCCTCGCGGATATGACACTCGCGTAAAGCAGAGCAGGAATCATGATACGTCACAGTATGCTCAAAAGTCGCACCAACATCAACAATATGTAAAAAGTTTACAAGATAATCCGTAAACTCAACAATTCTTTCGTGAAGATTTTTATATTCAAGGTGATAACCTGTATTGTAGAATAAATTCCAATACTGTGTCTTTATATATCCAACGCACGAGGCAGAGGGCGAAACAACATACCTGTCGGTATTAAAATCGTTGATAAATTTTTCACCTATTTCTTTTGCTTCGTCCCAAAAACCATTCTTAAAGATAGACTGCCCACAACAAATTTGCTGCGGATTATAATTAACTTTCACTCCAATCTTTTCAAATACTTTTATAACATTAAACCCTGTTTCAGGATAAAGTTGATCTATACAACAAGGAATAAAAATATCTATGTCTTTAAAGTCGCTCATTCTACAAAAATGATTTTAGCACCCGCTTCCGCATGAAATCCACTCTCTGTAAAGACTCTCATCCGACAAATGTAAAGCCCCTTTTGCAAGAACGCACCCCCCCGCCACGAGAGAGGTCCAACAACGTATCCGTGAATGTCTTTCAAACTGTAAGCAAAACTCGTAACACGTGATCCTGCAAGGTCGAAAATATAAAATTCGCAGTGAGAAAGTTTTTCTTCTGCATTGTGCGAAAAATAAAATGAAATATTATCTATTCCAATATTTGCGGGATTTGGAATAGGGTAGAAGTTAAAAACTTGAAACTGCTCTTTGTCGCTTATTTCAAATGTTATGACATCTGTTGCGGAAACATTAAATATATTCCAGACTTTTATTCTTGCCGTATGTTTCCCCGCCGAAAGATGTAGCGGATAAGATAAAAATCCCTCTGTATAACTTCCGATTTTATATTGAAAAAGACGATTTACAACTATTGGATTTCTTTCGTCCCCATCAATAATCAATTCCATATCATGACCTATACCTGTGCCTGTCGTATTAATGCCGTATTTATCGGAAATTTCTGCGTAGAGATAAGGAAGTTTTCCAACAGTAGAGCCGTCTATAAAACCGTTTCTGTCTATGTAGAGATGAACGTTTGGAGCAAGAGTATCAGGAGTAACACTGTCGTTAAATCCACCAACTATTATATCGTTAAAATACCCGCTTGCGTCCCCAAGAGAATCACTGTAAGCATAATATGATATTTTTCCCGGACCGTAATTGTACGAAATATCTTTTGGGATAATAAATGTGAACGAAAAAGTACCGTCAGTCACGTTAGCCTGTCCTTGATAGAGAAGATTTTTTTGCACCAAATAGTCAATAATAGGATTTGGTGCGCCACCCTTGCTGTAAGGATTTCCAAGTGTCTGTTCCGTAATGATTTTATCGAAGACAGATACCTGTAATACTCCGTTAAATTCAGAAAACGTATCCCCGGCAGTTTTTTCCACATACCCATTGACAGTGATAGTGGAATACGCCGACAATGTATCAAAATCTTCCGTCACAGGAACGCCGTTTATATGTGTTGTAACAACATTATACTTTGGCAGAGGGATACGCAGAGCAGGATCGCCAAGAAGAATAAAGCGAAATCCCGACAGATTTTTTGCCCTTTGTTTTGCGTATAAAAACGCATCCCCGATTGTTTTATTGCCCGTTTCGTTTTGGATTACGAGAGAAGCGACAAAATCCGCCTGAATTTTTTCTATGTAATTTTTAAAATTCTCTCTCGGTGCTGCAATTACCGCAATCGCACCCCCATGAGGAAAAAGCACCGCTCGCTCTCCGATGGAATTTTGCTCTATCTTATCAAATGGTGCGGCACTGCACGACGAAAAAAATATTATCGGAAAACTATATGTTACCTGCCAAAGTTCGTCAATCTCACTTACACGCATAAGCCCCTCGTCGGCAGCGTTATTCCAACCGCTATGACCGATATAGCCCAGAAAAAGTCCGCCGCTGTTAATCCTGTTTAGAATTGCGTCGTGTGCTTCGGGGTACGTAGAAGCGACAGCAGTCGATACTTTTCTATAAGCGTCACTATATATTTTTTCAAAATTTACGTTTGGAAAACGAGTGAAAATCGACGGTCCAAAACCAAACTGTTCACTTTCGTAACTCTCGACAAAACCGTCGTTGTCGTCAGCGACAAAAGTTACGCTGTTGCGCCAAGAGCCAAGATTGCCCGCGCCGAACGGGTTTACAGAATTTTGAAGATACTTTGGATTAGAATAAATATCTATTTTTTCAAGGGCATCTATTGCTTCCGACACATCTTTTGCAGGTATTCTTCCGACAGCAATATCCAGCACCCCGATTTCTTGCAAGTTGCCGTTAATATCAGTATTGCCCTCACCGTAGTCAAGATAGGCAAAAGCGTCTTCCATCGGGGAAGAAAAAGAACTGCCCATACGGTCGGTAGAGCGATATGTTTCAAAAGTCGGGATAAAATCTGTCGTTTTACCATCTTTACCTTTGGGGTCAAGCGAAGCATTACCAACCAATAAAAGATATTTCGGCTTTCTAAAACGTGTGCTGTCCTGCTTGTATCTGTCATAAAACATTTTTACGGCGAGGCGAATTGCAGACGGATCTTTGCTGCCCGAAGAAAACTCGTTATATATTTTTTCAACGTTTGCGACAAGCACTTTGAGATTATCTCTCTCGCGATGAATATCCCCAATTTTCTCTGCCTGCTGCATAAAATCGGGATGGCTGACAATTAGCAAATCCGGGTTCTCCGCACTGTGAATATTTTGCGTGTCATTCGCACCGAGAAAGATAGGCGTGTGAATACCCGATTCGTTAAATGCAATATATTCTTTAAGTTCATCGGCTGTATCGGCGATAAAAGAATTTTGACTGAAAAGATAGCTATTAATGTTGAGTGGATCAGTTATATCCCATATTTTAACATTTGCACCTGCTTGGCTTATATTGTAGCGTGCAGTATTTCCGATAGCCTCAGGTGAGCGAAAAATAAGTTCGCCGTTGCGTGGAAAAACAAGATTGCGGCTATACTGTATTTCGATGAAGTCAAGATAGCCTGCGCCCGCCACTGTCTTATTGTATGTGAGTTGCAGTCTTACGCTCGAAGATGTCGAAGGAGTTTTTATTGTTGCGGAAAGAAGACCAGCGCAGTCAGATACGGCTGATGGTGACGCGACTGAAAATTGCTGTTCCCCAATAGTCGCAGAAAACGATGCGTTTCTCGCAGACGAACTATATCCTTCTGCAGCCGTTTGAATGGAATAGACGACAGGTATCGACAAATTAACATCAGACAAGGTAAATGCAAAAGAGGTACTTGCGCCGTCAATAGAGAATGTTTCCCCCATCCAGTTAAGACCTGAACCGCATATATTTTTAATTTCGTTTTCGTGTAGCAGGTAGTCGGTGAACGAAGAAATTTCTTTTTGTGGATATATGCCCGCTGTGGATATGTTTTTTACACGTACAGGTGTTTGATTTTCGTTTACTCCAACAAAGTAACAGGTGTAGTCGCTGTAAGGGTTAAAGACATGATTAAAAGGGCGATTAGTATCATCTGTATATTTCCACAACACAGGACCTTGTCCGTAAAAAATAAAATAGTCGCCCTGTCCAAACGTACCGTCCCCACCGTCAAAAACTTCAATGGGCAATGCGCTCAAATCATCATAAAGAGTGTTATCGTTTATACGGGATAAAACGCCTGCCCGGTTGCCATAAAGTGCAATTCTGTCAGACGGAACAGGAGTGGTCACGATACCCGCGTTAGCGATGTCGGAATAGTTTATGCGATATATTCCCGAAACGTTTGTTGCTATTTTCAGCGTCTTACCAAGAGAAAGTTTGGAAGACACGGCTTGAGCTTTGCCAGCTCGTGGCTCGACTGCCAACTTTCTCACCACTCCGACACTATCCACAGTTTCGACAAATTCTATAACCTGCATTAGTTGAGCCTCTGTTTGAGCCTCTGTTTGAGCCTCTGTTAGAGCCTTTAGTTGAGCCTTTGGGGTCTGAACCCCAACAACACATACAAGAAAAAACAATAAAAATTTAGATTTCATTACAAGCACCTCCAAACTAACAAATATAACGAAAATTTCAAACAAACCTTAAAATCCGTTCATCGGCACATTAGCAATTTGAATTGTGGCGTTCCCCCGCCCCCTCGCAGAGCTTGGGGCGGGGTCGGGCTTTCACTCCAATCTTTTTGCCCGCCCCTTGAGCCACCCGCTGCAAAAAGGATTTCCGCTCAATCCCTAACGCGACCAACGTCCTATCCAATTATGAATTACGAATTGCGAATTACGAGCACCGTCCCTCTGCTCACCCGCCGCCCACCGCCCCGCCCCCCGCCCCGCACAGCCCTCCCGCCCCCGCCCGCCCCGCCCGCCCCCGCGCTTTTTCAGCTTCAGGTTTCTCTCACTTTGTACGTTTATACATCTTCAGGTTTCGTGGAAAATTAAGTTTAAAATTTCGCAATATGAAGAAGCAGCCCACC
>JAISPZ010000027.1 GCA_031274555.1 Bacteroidales bacterium
CCAACCGATACGTACAGTTATCCTCTTTTTACATTGCTAATACGGAGTGTACAGGTGGTCAGTATGCGTGTTTTATGTCTGCGATAGATTTTGATGGCACGTCCGGTCCTTATTTAAAGTCGGCGGACAAAAACGCGATGATTGCAGCTCAGGCCCCTGCTGCAGGTTATCCGAGTATAACTGTAGAGAATTATGCTCTTTTATCTTACAATTCTGCTGGTGCGTCTTCTACTCCGAGTATAAGTATGTGGAATCTTGTGTCAAATGAAACGAATGTGCAATATGGTGGATGTTTGACTTATAACGGCACAGTATGGTTTCCGAACACTGATAAGACTGGTACAACTTATACTGACGCGAACCAGACACGCCGTCGTGATAACTATCCTATAAGTTATGTATCGTGGTATGGTGGTTTAGCTTTCAGTTTGTGGTTAGGTGGTTGTTTACCGAGCGAGGCGCAGTGGGAGTACGCAGCTCGTATGAAGGGTGACAATACTATTGAGGACGATATTTATTATGCGGGTGCAACTGCAAATAATGAAACTGCTTTAAAGGAGGTAGCGTGGTACAATCAGAATAGTGGTACGAACGGAAATAGTTCGACAAATACACGAGTGAGGGAGGTGGCTACTACGGTAAAAGGGACAGGCAAAGGGTTATATGACATGAGTGGCAATATGTATGAGTGGGTACTAGATTGTATAACATCAACTAATGCTGCTTATCCGACACAGGCAGGTTCAACAGGTTCTTTGAGTGCTGCAGGGAATTTGGTAAGTGCTTCTGGTGGCACAGGTGCTTCTGCTACTCCGTATGCAAATCCTGTTAGCATGCCTGCTGCTACGGGCTCTTACCGCGTGTGGCGTGGCGGTTACTGGGGCAGTGCTGCAACGGGCTGTTCGCTGGGATCCCGCAACAACGGCAACAGCCCGTACAACCGCAACTTCTACATCGGTTTCCGGGCGGTCTGTGTCCCATAGAATCAATTACGAATTACGAATTACGAATTACGAACCCAACGGTTGTTGTTTTTACCGCTTGTCTGGCTTGACTTAATTGCGGTTTATGTTTGCTTAACACCATAGTTCAATTACGAATTACGAATTACGAATTACGAGAACCGACAGTCATTATAGGCACAAACAATAGGCACAAACAGCAAGCGCGTTAGCAATAATTGACAATTGACAATTGACAATTGACAATTAACAACCGCGTCAGCCTAATTGACAATTGACAATTGACAATTGACAATTAACAACACCGTACCGCTGTCGGTAACAAACACCGAATTTAGCCCCTGTTCTTCCTGCGCTGGGTCGGCAACATAGTCATCGCCCTTTTCCCAAAAAACATGTCCTTTCGGAAGCTCCGCATATCCACCCCAACCCCATATATTACAACCCGCAAATTCATGCTTTTCAATTAGTCCAAACACATATTTATAATACTCGTCACGAGCATTTACACTGCTGTTTTTATCAAACACAATTCCATCTCTCGGATAGCCGAACTCGCCCAATACAAGAGGCTTTTTAAGACGTTCCGCAACTTCCAAATGTTCATCTATGTACATACGAGTCTGTTCGCAAGCATAGCGCACGCTGTCACCGTATGTTTCCCTGTTTATCCATCCCCAATTATAGGGCCATATATGCATTTCGAGATAGTCAATATTTTTATCGGAATGAATTTTTTCAAATAACGCAATATCCTCCTCACAGCCATGTTTACCCTCACTTCCACTCGTAACAAGATGATTTTTATCAAGCGATTTTATTTGCGCAGCAACCTCTGACATCCATTCTGCAAACGCTTCTTTATTTTCGTCCGAAAACGCTCTCGGCTCATTGCCCACCTGCCAAGCCATAATAGTAGGGTCGTCCGTATATTTTTTACCTGTATATCTGTTAGTGCGCGTAAGCATGAAATTTACGTGATTGGCGAAAAGTTTTTTAGCACTGTCGCACTTAACATACTGCGAAACATATTTCATATATTCGCCCCAACCGTCAATAGCAGGAACAGGTGGCACGCCCCGCCCCGCCCATTGCAGATAAACGGAATATCCGCCACTCCATTCCCAGGCATTATTGAGATATAACACTGCAAACATACCACGCTTGCTCATCTCCACAAGCAAATAATCAAGACCGTCTAACAACGTATCATTATAGACGCTGGGCGCAATCTGCAAAGTCGGCTCTACACGCGACTTAAAGCCACGCTCACCGTCCGCACCTGCAAGAATACGTAAATTATTTACACCGATACTTTTGAGAAAATCAAGTTCGTTTAGCAGACGCTCACGATTTCCACCCTCCCCCACAGATGCGAGGATTGGCGCATACCACATATTGACACCAACATAATAGTAAGGGCGTCCCTTATAAATAAAATTATCGCCCTCAGTTTTAACAAACGGATTACAGGCGAGAACAGAGACTAAAATCAACGATAAAAAAAAGAGTTTCTTCATTACCACAAAGATAATGTCAAAAAAGACACGTTTGTGATACTATTTTAACATTTTCTTATACTAATTGTTTCTTTTTGCGATAACTATCCCTAAATACTTTGGGAGAGCAGTTTTTTCGTCTTTTAAAAATGCGGTTAAAGTTTGAAAGATTTGTAAAACCGCTTCTGTAGCATACTTCGGAAATAGGCATAGTCGAATCTACTAACATTCGCGCAGCATATCCAAGACGAATATCCACAATATAATCCGAAAGAGTTTTACCTGAACGCAATCTGAAAAATCTGCTGAAAGAAGCAGGTGACATCCCAACCATCGCTGCCATTTGCGAAAGGCGAATATTCTCTTTGTAGTGGTTCGTTATATATGTTTTTATTTTTTGTACACGACGACTGTCGGAAAATGTTACTTGATGTGCAAAAGACGCACTCGAAAGTGTTTTTACTTCATCTGTAAAGAGAGATAGTTCGTGAAGTATTGTCAAAAATTGCAACACCGCTGCAAAATCTTTTTGTTGGGATAAATTGTCGAGTAGCGAATATACTTTCATTATTGCTTTCATTGGAAATGAAATACCATTATGTGCTATCTCACACATTCGACGAATTGTATCAAATTGATTTTTTCCTATAAGAGATTTGAAAAATAGATCGGAAGAAAATTGGATTGTAATTTCCCTTATATTATTAGATTTGCACTCGTGCTGCTCCCAAACGTGTTCAAGCTCTGGACCTGTGATAAGCACTAAGTCGTACTGCCCTATAACTTCGGAAGAATCGCCGACAATTCTCATTGCTCCTGCTGCATTTTCGCAAAATGTAAGTTCGCAGTCGGAGTGGTGGTGGAGTGGATAGGTGAAGTGTGTTTTTCTCCTGTCTGCCACATAGAAACAGTCCTTGTCCGACACGGGTGTAAGTTCGTGAATGTTCTGATTTAGTAACATTTGCTCTATTTATTTTCAACTGACGATTATATTTTCGCTACGCAAATATACATCAAATCATCGAATTACGCACACATAAATTAAAAAAAATTTAGAGAAAATATAATGGACCAAGGTCTCAGAAAAGACAATCGGATGATTTACCGATATTTATCTGATTGCAAATTCCAATGTATGACACTAAAAAAAAATATAAAAAGTTTAAAATAGTATCAGTTTTAGTAAATTTGTCGCTATGACAGATTGTGATTACATGAAACGCTGCTTCGCGCTCGCGGAAAATGGGATGAATAATGTTTCGCCCAATCCGCGCGTTGGGGCGGTAGTTGTGTGCGATGATAAGATTATTGGTGAGGGATTTCACCGCGCTTATGGTGAGCCACACGCGGAAGTCAATGCCATATCTCACTGCACTTATGACGAACCGGGCGCAAAAAACATTTTGAATAGAAGCACCATTTACGTCAATCTTGAACCCTGTTCGCACTACGGCAAAACTCCCCCATGCACCGATTTAATCATAAAGCATAATATCAGACGTGTTGTTATTTCCTGCTTAGACCCGAACCCCCGCATAAACGGCGTTGCAAAGTTGCTTGAGGCGGGAATTGAAGTTGTCACAGGCGTATTAGAGAATGAGGGACGATGGCTCAACCGCAGATTTTTTACTCGCATTACTAAACATCGTCCGTATATTTTTTTAAAGTGGGCACAGAGCACAGATGGATTTATAGCACCATCTGCTACAAGCAGAGACTTCCGTCTGACGTGCGAAGAAACAAGAGTCGAAGATCATATTTTTCGTGCAAACGAAGACGCAATTATTGTAGGAACAAACACGCTCCTTTTAGATAATCCACAATTAAATAAACGCCTCTGTCCTGATAAAGGAAAAAATCCGTTACGGATAAGTTTTGATTTTAACGAACGACTTCCGCTATCGTTGAATTTTTTTGATGGCTCACAACCATCGCTGCTTTTCGTATCGTCAAACTCTACAAAAAAATATCCTTTTGCGGATATAAAAAAAATTGATTTGCAAAAGCCTGTTCTTCCACAAATAACTTCTCTCAATATAAACTCCTTAATTGTAGAGGGAGGGGCAGCATTACTCAACAGTTTTATAAAAGAAAATTTATGGGACGAAGTCTATACCTACACTGCTCCCATAGAACTTCACAGTGGTCTAAAAGCACCATCTGTACCATTGGATACAATACTTTACAGCGAACATTTATCAGGAAAAGATATCATCAGAAAATATAGACGTATGTAAAACATTATCGTCAGAAAACACAGACGTATAAAAGATATGTCATCAGAAAACACAGACACGTATAAAACGATTTCCACTTCAAGCGAGGGGTTATACAAGGAAAAAGGCAGCAAATTTCTTGCGTTCGCTTTTCCTGTAAACAGCAAAGAGGAAGTAGAAGCAAACATTGCAATCTTACGCAAAAAATATTTCGACGCACGTCATCATTGCTACGCATGGCGGTTAGCCACAACGCCCGAAACATTCCGCGCAAACGATGACGGCGAACCGAGCGGCACAGCAGGGAAACCTATTTACGGACAAATAATCTCGCATGAAGTAACAAACATTCTCATCGTTGTCGTCAGATATTTCGGTGGAGTGCTGCTTGGAACAGGCGGACTTGTAAAGGCATACAAAACGGCAGCGGCAGAAGCTTTAAACAATGCAACTATTATAGAGAAAATCCGCACGGTCAGCCACACCATTAAATTCCCCTACGAAAAAACAAGTGCCGTAATGAAAATTCTAAAAGACAAGAACATCACCCCATCCTCACCAAAGTACAACGAAGCGGGAATATGCGAAATGGAAATTGAAATACGACTAAGAGATGTTGATAGAATTAAAACGAAAATCGCGGAAATTTATCCTGACTTCGTTACAAAAACATCCAAAACTGTGTCCTAAAATTAAAACTTTTCTAATCCACAGAAACCCTTTTGGCTTCTTGATGAAAAACATATTGTATCCCAACGCTCGCACGAGAGGAAAAAGGCAATCCAAAAGATTTATCTTGAAGTCCAATACCAAACGTTTGATCTATTGATAAAAACGCAGCTATATTGCGAGCAAAATGCCAATAGTAGCCCACAGAATAGCCTGTGGTAATACAATCTGCACCAAAAGTACCTGTTTGGAGTTGAAGTTTATCAACATAAAGATTAACACCTAAAATTCCTCCCAACAACAGTTGATGTTTTTTATTCTTAATATGCTTCAACACATTCCATCGGAAGTAAAAAAATATTGTATGATTGCGAGAGCCATATTCGGGTGCAAGCCATACATCCCGTTGCGTACAAAAATGTTCCAGCTTAAAAAAGAACATATCATTTACCCCCAACTCATAATAAGGTATCAGGCTCCACCAAAAAGAAATATTGTTGGTTGAATTTTTATTGTAATTAAGTATGCCATTCGGTACAAAAGAAAAAAACACATCTTGATCTGTACCACCATAACTTACCGTTTGATTTCTTTCTTTTGACCAATATTTCCATTCTGTCACAAATGCCCCGCCCACAGAATGTGTGTATTCTTTCGCCACGCAAGAAAGCGATATTGCATAAGATAAAATTATTGCTATTATTAGTTTTATTTTCATAATTATGGACAATTATATATTCCCAATGAAACGCTAGCCCCCAATTTAACTTCAAATCCTACATTCAGTGTAATACTATTTGTTGCAACCCATTTGGCTTCACTATTATGATTTATAATAACATTAGAGAATGTTATACTCCTTGCGAAATCTTTCACCATATTTCCTCCACTTGTAGAATAAGTTATATTAGATAAAGCAACGTTTCTTGTGGTATTGCAAGTTGGATAAATATTTGTAATTACGTGATTGTTTTTCCTGAAATCAAAACTCACAGAGCCATCGTTTTTATATCTTATAAAATCTGATAACATATAATATCCGTCCCAATTCCCTCGCCATCCCCAATTGCAATAAAACAAAGTTGTCACCCCGCTCGTGGTAGCATCGTAACCTGTAATATTCCAAAAATGTTTACTTCCACAAAGGTCACATTCATCTCCCCTATATATAACAGGCCGTCCAGCATCAATCTCCGCTTTAACGAGATTTGGCCACCATACACCGTTGTCATTATCTCCCCTAGTATGCTTTGTTGCTCCAGAGAACATAAATTCATTACTCGTTAGTCCATCAACAATGTCATCAGTAAAACACCAAGAGCCATTACAACAATACACTACATCAGCAGCATCACCACACTCCCGTAATAATCTTGCTATTTTATTCGCCGTATTTATAGGCGTGGAACTATTAACGACAGATGGCATATTATCCCAGTCGTATTGAGGTGGAAATTTCCAATACCACATAATCTGAGCCATCGCTACACTTGCGCACCCTGTAGGCTTTCTTTCGCAATTACACTTACTAGGTTGATAAACACCACATAAAGCATTGGTATTTTCATAATGTGGCATATATTCATTAAAGCGAGGAGAACACGTACTCGAACTATTTGCCCCTTGTCCCCAGTGAACAATACCCCTAATAGGATCATTAAATAAACCTCCTTCGTCAGAAGATGATTTACTATTCGATTTCTTTATATCAGCATGTTTATATCTATTCCAATCCAAATTATTCTTTTTAGTCAGAGTATCAACACGTGCCATTTCTTGTTTTATATTGGACAACAAGGCATGTAATGCCTCTGGCATTGAGGCCGTATCAAAGCCGAATGTTCCCTTGTCAGAATAACCAATAATGGGCGGAAAAGTTTCATTATTAGATAAAAGCACCCATCCGTCACCTTCAAAATTAACATAATTTAGAACCGCTCGCTCGGAAGCAACCGCCTTCATAGACTGTGTTCCTTGCTGACCAATTTCTTTTACCTTAAATGTTTTTTGAGGAAAGGTAGTGTGCATAAAATTAGTTGCAACTTTTTCTACATTCCGTTTGGTTATAGGACGAGTCCAACCGATGTCCATCGACAGAATAAAATGTAATAATACAACCAAAATCAATGTAATATATTTACTATATAGTTTCATGTGTTTGTTATTTATTAAGTGCCTATTTGTACCTATTAAAATTTCTTGAAAAACCTATTCTGTTATTCTGTTAAAATCATACGTTTCGTTGCGATAAGTTTGTTATCGACTATCAGCGAATAGAGATAAATGCCTGCGTGTAAATCGGAGGCATTTATTTCAATAGAAGATGTCCCTCTTACTGTGTTTAATACGAAACAACGCAACTGGTTTCCATTCAAATTATAAATACATATTTTTGCACTATTTACGTTGTCGGATAGGACGTATTCGATTTTTGTAGATTGATTAAACGGATTTGGAACGTTCTGAAAGAGTTTGTGATGGTTGCTTTCCACTTGAGATTTTTCTTTATTTTCGAAACTTTTATCTTGCAAAGTAGAAATTGTTTCTTGAAGGTCGGATATAACTTGCTCCTGCCTTTCTAATTCCTTTTTCAGCACAACTATAGCATCTTGTTGCTCTACTATTTGTGATTGTAATTCCTGTTCAGACTTAATCAAATATGGTATAAATCCCGCATAATCCAATGCGTAAATGCTGTCTTCCGAAAGATGATAAACAATATCAGGAAAAATATCCTTTACTTCTTGTGCGAGTAATCCTACTTTACTTTTGTAGGCGGGATCGTTAGAAACATCTTTACCACCAAGTGTTCTTATAAAGTCATATTTTACAACATTTAATGACATCATTTTGTTTTGTACTGATGACAATTTTACTATGTTTTTCTTTAATCTAACATCAGAAGCAGAGTAAGGTCCCAGTCCAGTACCGGTAGTAACAACATAATCAGCATAGACTTCAGACATTGGTATTTCAAGAGTACCTATCATCAACGTGCTTGCAGTAAGTCCTCTGAATATTGCCTTATCAGGATATGGTCCAAACGGTCCTGGTGCTAAAGAATACATTGAAAAGTTCGAAGAAAATACAAAACCAAAAGTATCACTACCGTTTATACGTATTTCGGCTTGGGGAACACTCATACTTGGAACACCACTTGACTCAAATTCGGCAGAAGGCGTGTTAATCTTCAATGCAGGAACATTTATATTCAATAAAGGAGCGTTTGATTGAATTATTGCAGAGGAAGAATTGCCTACTTTTTACAATAGGAACGTTTATATTGAGCAAAGGGGCATTTGCTTGAATTACTGCAGAAGAAGAGGCACCTAACCTTATGATTGGAGCACTTATACTCAATGAAGAGGCACCTGATTGAATTACCGCAGAAGAAGAATTTCCGATTTTTACAATGCCTGCAGGCAGTATTTGAAGTTGTGCCTGAAGAAAAGATATGCTCGTAAATGCAAAAAGCATAACAATAAGTTTGATAGATTTCATAGTAATTTTAATTTTTAATGTTCTGCTGCAAAGGTGAGAATAAATAACACAAAAATCAAGCCTTACATATAGTTTGTTTTACGTAACTTCACAGATTTTCGAATCAATTTGATATGCCGACTCATTTTGATCCATAACTCCGCTCAATTTAGGTAGTTAAATCACGCAACTGATTGTAATACAAATGATTAATGCGAAATATTAGATACCCTAATTAGGTTGCATATATTTTTTTAATATCTTGTATTATAGACAATTAAACTAATAGACACACTAATTTTGGCAGAGTTAGGGTTTGATTTGTTGTGGATACAGGCTATCTCTGTATTGACACGCGTTACCTTATGGCTAACAAAGGCGAAAACTGCACCAAAGTACAACGAAGCGGGAATATGCGAAATGGAAATTGAAATACGACTAAGAGATGTTGATAGAATTAAAACGAAAAGTCTGGATTTCTAATCTCCACGTTGTTCATTTGCTCGTCTGCATCAAAACCTGTTCCCTTAACAAGCATAGTTGCACTCGACTGTACAGTGCGGGTGTTTGAATAAATTTTACGCTTATTCTGGTCCCAGTATAGAGTTTCCGTACGGATAGTATCATTTCTTCTATAATCGTAGATAACCACATTTTTATAAAAACGCATCAATTTGGATGCCTGTGAATTTACGGCAGAGTCCGCACGCAGATAAACTTGCTGCTTATGGGTTTCTTTATCGTAAAAAGATAATTCTATACCTCTGGGTGATATTTGAGTTTTATCTTCATCATCGTAATTGTGCAACACAGGCTGTTCTAAAAGCATTTGCAATTCACCCCTGTCGGTAAACATTGTTTTTGCCTCATGTACAGTCTGTACAGGCATAGATGAAGCATCAAAATAGACTCCCGCTTTCTTACTGCCACACGAAAGCGAAAACGCCACAATCATCACAAAAAATAAATATTTCTTCATTTTACTAATCATACTTTCTCTTTACAAACCATGTTTCCACAGACGAAAAACTCACTCCTATACGTCCAATATTATTTTCTATCTGACCACTTTTTAGACTTCCCATACGAGAATATTCACCAAAAATATAAATACTTGAGCGCGATCTTCTGATAGGAATACCTATGCCTGCACTAACGCCAAAGCCTGTAACCTGTTTACCAGCATAATTATAATTATACGTTTGCCAATTTGCACCTATTCTGTATGATAGACGACGCGCCCAAAAAGTACTTCTCAAATCCGACAACACCTCTGCACCAATAGAAACTTTATAAGTATTACTTGTCTGCGCAAAAGTTTCAAGTTCGGACGAAAGTTCATTCCACCACGAATAAGAAAAGTCAGCACCGATAAAAAATTTATCTAACTGCTCGTACGAGATACCCGCACGTAACACGCCCGGATATTTTAATTTGCCATGCGTTGGGTCGGGAGCATATACAGTGTCGGCATAACTGCTTCCACCTGCAATTCCCTCAACCGTGACCAAGCGACTCCGCTTACCGTCCATAAGAGCAGACATCGAATAACTCGCGCCTATTGTTATATGGCTATTTCTGCTTAACGGCTGCACATACTGAATACCTGCATCAAATCCCAGACCATTATACGCAGTACCACGTGCATCGTGCGTTTCGGAAGAATACATCGCAAGGCTGTCTGTAAGAAATATCAGGCGGTCTAACTCCTCTACCCTGCCAAAGATATAGCTAATATTAAATCCTACCGAAACAGGTCCCCAACCAAGTGCATTGCCCCACCCAAGACGATTAAGCCCTCCTGTACCTGTATGAAGTAACTGTGTGCGACCTATGTTAGTCGTATCCGTAGCTCTAAATCCAGAAGAAATATATGCAACTTCTGTCATCGGCAATAGATAAACTCCCATTTTCCACCACTTAAAAATTGGAAAATAAAACTCAAGATTACTTAAACCACCTGTTGTTCCATGATTTTGTATAACGCTTCCATCAATATTTTGTTTTAATTCCGTAAATCCCATGTTCAGTCCAACATGAAAGGCGACACTCATTGTATCGACACCAAGTCTGTAAGACGCGGGATTAAATGGATTTGCAGTGCCACTGCCTGCCATTCCCATAATTACTCCTCCCATACCCGCAGAACGTGCGTTAAGATAAGGCATTTCTACTCCAAGCCCTGTGGCGGAGTACGGCGAGAGAAGTCCTGTTTGAGCGTTAGAGAATGTACACAAGACCATCGCAAGTGTCATCGCAACTGCTCTACTTTTTATTGTGTTGTAAAATTTCATCAAGTCCTTTTAATACTAAATTCGGGATTGCAAAGATACGCAAACTTTTAGATACGTATTTCTCATAATAAACCAAATCGCCACCTGTAATAATTGTAATCAGATTTTCACGCTGTTTCCCATGCTGTTCTATATAGCCAAGTATTTCGTACCATAGTCCATATAGAGAGCCATGCAACATATTTTCGGTAGTGTCTGTAGCGAAAGAAGTGTCTTTGGCGGAAAGCTCAATTAACGGCAACGCAGGTGCTTCTCTGTGCATGGCACGCAAACGTGCAGAAAGCCCAAGTGAAATTGCCTCTGGCAGAAAAACACCGTCAGACGTTATTAAGTTGTATGTTACACATGTTCCAAGCGCGATACAAAGTACATTGCTTTCTGGATATAGCGCAACCGCCCCTGCTGCAAGTGCAAGACGATCTATTCCAACAGTTTCGGTACGTTCACATCTAAACGGCAAGCGAATATTCGGATTATATTTATCCCAAAAAATAACTCTGTCATCGCTTAATGGCAAGCTGCGCACCTCATCTCTCACTTCCTTTGAAATACCTGCAACCGAAGCAACCATCATTTCGTCTATGCCCCTAAAAAAATTATGAAACGTTTCGATTTTTGGGGAAAAAGAAAAATCGACAATACGTCTATCCTCAAAAATCCCCGCTTTGAGTGCTGTATTTCCTATATCTATTATACCTGTCCTCACCTTGTGTAGAATATTATTTTCCTATCGTCATCTAACAATTCTATTCAACTCCTCCGAAAGTTTTTTCTTCATTGCATTGAGTTGATTTCTTTCCGATAAAAGAGAAAATTGCTTTTCCTCATCTTCTTCCTGTTCTATCTTCTGCTGATTTTTTTCTATCTTTTCATTGACATAAGCAAGCAACTGTTCATACATATATGAGTTCCAAAAATCAATTATTCTCTCTTCCTCACTCTGAACATAAATACCTTTCTTTTTCCAACTTTCATAGCAAAGAGAATATTGTGATGAAGCAAGTGTTATAACTAAATTTTTCACATCCTCATCTTCTATCGAAAGGATTTCTTGAACGTCTGGAATATGCGGATTTTCGCTATCGTTACACGCATTTTTTACAAAATCGAAAATCTTTTGATAATGCGGTTTTGAAAACGACATTTCGTTTTCTGTAAAAAATTTTATAACACAATTTGCAACGCTTAACTGTGGCTCTATTTCTTTATTTCCGTAATTTACGAGAAGCCATAAAATATCTTTTTCTACTAAAAAAATTCCTTTTTCTTCGTCTTTTTCTGGCGGTGCTGGCGGTGAAGGCTGCGAAACAACTGCCTTTTCCCCTGCCAAGTCCACAAGTTGATTGTTTCCTGAATTTTTCTCTTTTTTATATTTTTCTCTAAAAATATAATTCAACTTCCTTATCAAACTTTCCTCGTCCATACGAAGCATACGACTACATTCCTGAATATAGACCATGCGGTGAATTTCGTCTGGAATAAGCGCAATGCTTCCGAGAACGTCTTCAATAAGATTTGCACGTTTTATCGGGTCATTACCAACTTCTTCGAGTAGCAAATTTGTCTTAAAGCGAATAAAATCCACCGCATTAGCAGAAAGAAATTTTTCCGTTTCTTCCGCAGTATGCGACTTCGCAAAAGAGTCAGGATCTTCCCCGTCAGGAAAAAGCACGACACGAACATTCAGCCCTTTTTCGAGAAGCATATCTATACCTCTTATTGAAGCCTTTATTCCCGCCGCGTCACCATCGTATAGAACTGTAATATTCTTTGAAAAGCGCGAGACAAGTTTTATTTGATCGTGTGTGAGAGCCGTTCCTGACGAGGCAACAACATTTGTTATTCCTGCCTGATGCAAAGAAATAACATCTGTATATCCCTCTACAAGATATGCCATATCAGTGTTGGCAATCGCTTTTTTTGCAAAGTAAATTCCGTATAAAACTTTGCTCTTGTCATAAATTTCCGAAGATGGAGAATTTACATATTTAGCACCTGTCTTTTCATTTGACAGTTGCCGTCCGCCGAAACCTATCACCCAGCCTGAAAGATTATGAATAGGAAACATTACACGACCGCGAAAACGGTCATACATTTTTCCATCTTTCTCTAATGCAAGACCACTGCCAAAAAGTGATGCTTCGGAATATCCACTTTTAAGAGCAGTCTGTGTAAAGGCATCCCATGTGTCGAGCGAATATCCAAGACCGAACTTTTCTATCGTTCCGTCAGAAAATCCACGCTCTCTGAAATAGGAAAGCCCGATAGCCTTACCCGCATTATGTTCCCATAAGTTACTTTTAAAAGTTGAAGCGGCAAATTTAGTAACGTCAAATAAACTTTCCCTTGTATGTGCTTTTTCTACTTCTTCCGCCGTTTGCTCCGTTTCCACGATAGTTATGCCATACCTCTGTGCGAGATACTTTAATGCCTCCACATATTGATAGCCCTCATGCTTCATCACAAATGTAATGGCATCACCACCCTCTCCACAACCGAAACACTTAAAAAAACCTTTTGTTGGGGAAACATGAAAAGACGGTGTCTTCTCATTATGAAAGGGACAGCGACCGATAAAGTCCGCACCCCGCCGCTTTAACTCGACAAAATCACTGACAACGTCTTCTATACGAACAGCGTCCTTTATCTTTAATATCGTTTCGTGTGGTATCAACTATCTTTTGACAAGTTTCAGAATTTTGCCAATGCCATTTTCTTGCAATCGTAAAAAGTATATTCCTGAATGTTCTGCACTTAAATCAATTGTGGAAATACCTTTTGTAGCTGTTCCTCCTATAAGTGTCTTTCCATTTACATCAAAAACCGTGATTGCTGAATTTTCGGGTAAATCAAGTTTAAAAATTCCGTTTGCGGACGGGTTCGGATAAAGACGTATTTTGCTTTTAATGGCAATGTCTTCGTTTGCGGACGGCTCAGGATTACCAAAGCCTCTTTGTCCTATCTTAACTATTCGGGTTTCGCCATTCGAGGCAGACAAAGTAATGCGTGCAGAGCGCGTTTTATACTGATTTGATGCTATTGCAGAAATATTCAAAATACCTTCGTCTTTATCCAGAACTGTGTTGAGCCAGTCGGGAAGAATACTTGTAACACTCCAATCTCTACCGTCTATCCATACATTTGTTTGTCCTGCGGAATTTTTTGCTGCTGCGAGAACAATAGTATCAGGAGAAACTATAAAAAAACCTGTTTGCCCTTCAATGCCGTTGCAAGCGAGAGGGAATATTGCCATTGAATAATTTTCCTGAACATACATCTGTGTCGTATATTTTCCTGCTTGAGTATTACCCGTTGCAGGGGCAACTTTAAGTGCAAAAGTGTCACCATTGCTATATGAAATGGTGAATCCCGCGAGAAAATCTTTTTTTATCATAACAGGATTTTTGAAAATAATCTCATTAACACCTTCGGACAATTCTGATATTGCACGACTATCCTGATAAGTTGTGCGACTTATAGTTTGACTCACATCCGAAGCATCCGCAATCCAAAAATTGACACTACCATCTCCTACAGCAACGCTTTTCGCAATGTTAATCGTCAATCCTTTTACTAAAAGAATGTCAGCATTATTGAAATATTCTGCAAAAATAGTGTTTTGTGAGCCACTATGTCCCGCAAAATATCCCCATTGAGAAGTAGTGTCCGCCTGCACAACAACAGCGGACGAAAGAGTGTCTATATTTGCAAAAACACTGCACTCAATTATTTCGGCAGGAGAGTACGATCGCGACGTTATGCCAAGAGAATAGCCACTACTTTGAATAGAAAAAACTGTGTAATAAACTGCTTTTCCTTTTTCAGGAGTGTGAGAAAAAGAAGTTTCCGAACCTTTATAGATAACGTTCGCACCCGATGCCAGAATATCTCCAACGTTATAAGTAATATCAGGATTCAAATATTGAAAATTGTTGTCGTAGCTTACAACAAGAATGGAACCTGTTGCCTTAACATTCTTATTCCACGATATGTCTATTTTTCCCGTTGCCGAATTGTAAAAAGAATTTATTTCCGATGGCGTAAAATTATCCCCATAATGAAAATAAAAAGATGCACTGTCATCTGTGACATTAACATTATAAATACCCATCCCTGTCACTTCTCCTCTTGACTTAAAAAGACGAGTAGGCGTACTTGAATCGGAAACAAAAGTCCTCCCTTCCAGTTGCGAAAAGTGGGCATTTGAAATTATACCATTAGCTGTTTGAGTTCCCATAGGGCGAAAAACATAAAGCATATCTAACTTGGCACTGCCGTCATAATCGGCATTTGTGCTATACTGGGGATTTAGTCGATATACAAGAAGTCCTGACCCAGGCAGACTACTTTCGTAAAGCCCTCCCTTCTTTCTGTACTCCATTATGAGCGATTGCTTAATCGTGCCACTCTTAATAACCGCAGTCCATGCGACATTCGTGCTATTGTTCCCAAGTGGTTTAACAGAATATATTCCTGCCTTTTTTATAGTGTCTATTGTCACCCAATCGGCATAACGTTTTTTCATATACGAACTGATATGAGCAATGCCACTCTCCATAATATCCCAACTGCCTACTGGAGTCAAATCTGTTCCATTGTAGTAATGATAAAGATCCGGTGCACCAAGTGCATGAAAAAACTCATGACAGAAAATGCGCCTGTCCGCCTGATTTTCGGGCATAAAAATATATGTAGAAACAGTTTTGTTTTGTAGCTGTACTCCTGTCATAAGATTGCTGCGATGCGCCCATAAAAGATCCATCCAATCGTCACTTTCACCACGAATAATAAAACTCACATTATCAACAAAACCGTCCCCATCACTGTCAAGATTCATCTCTGGCGGAACTGGAGTATGTGAATTAACCCACTGTACGGCACTTGTGAGCATTGCTTGACGGCGAGAAGCCGATTCGTAATCCGTCTTATAGCCTATATTGTTAGTTGCCGCATTGTACGGGCGAAAATATCCTCTGTCGTGGCTATCCTTGTAAGAATATTCAGCAATGTTTCCATACCATGGATAAAAATAAGACTTTACGTCAAGACCACCATAACTCACCTCATTGTAATAATGTTTTAGTGAATTGGTGACACCATTACAAACCGTGTCGTATTCTTGCAAATTTGTCAGGGAAAATTCAGTGTCATCGTTAAAGCGGATAAGAATTACAACATTATTCATATTGCTGAATGTCGTTTTCTGACTGCTACTTTTAGGTTCTGCATTCATTTGGCGCATTTCAGCAGGAGTATAAAAATCTTGATGTCTTTCCCTTAATTTTTCTACCGACGGATTAACATTTGGTTTCAAAGATGTTTTTTGCGGGTCTGTACTTCCGACTTTGTGTTTTGAGGGAACAATGTCCCCACTTTTAAGTTTAGCATAATAAAACCATCCGTCATTCGGATTTTGAACAATGGTATAGCCATCTTTGTCATGAAGACGATGGTAAAACTCATTTCCTGAAACGAAAATATGAACTTCTTCGCCATTTGGCTGAGTAATTGTTACAGGTGCATTTTGACGCGATGCAGCAAAGGCACACACTGCCATAATAAGCAGGATGAAAATAAGTGTAGATTTTTTTGTCATAGTGGTTATATATATTCTACGAATTTACAAAATAAAAATGAAATTGCTAACTTTGTACCACTTTTAATGTTGCTCATAACAAATAATAAAATTATAATCCTATGATAAATTTCAAAGATTTAGGTCTTGTAAATTCAAGAGAACTATTTAAAAAGGCGATGGACGGCAAATATGCCATTCCCGCTTTTAACTTCAACAACATGGAACAGATGCAGGCAATTGTTCAAGCCTGTGCGGAAACAAAATCGCCCGTTATTTTGCAAGTGTCGAGTGGTGCAAGAAAATATGCAAACCAGACACTTCTGCGCTATATGGCGCAGGGTGCTGTTGAGTACGGACGCGAGCTTGGTGTCGATATTCCTATTGTGCTTCATCTTGATCATGGCAATAGTTTTGAACTCTGCCAAAGTTGTATAGAATACGGCTTTTCTTCGGTGATGATTGACGGCTCACATCTACCGTGGGACGAAAACATTGCTCTCACCGCAAAAGTGGTGGAATATGCCCACAAGCATGATGTTACTGTCGAAGGTGAGCTTGGTGTTTTAGCAGGTATCGAAGACGATGTTGTTGCCGAGCACCACACATACACGCAGCCCGAAGAAGTAGAGGCGTTCCTGAAAGCCACAGGCGTTGATTCACTCGCCATTTCGATTGGAACTTCGCATGGAGCAAACAAGTTTAAGCCCGAACAATGCACTCGGGACGAAAACGGTATTCTTGTTCCGCCGCCATTGCGCTTTGACATTCTCGAAGAAATCGAAAAACGCATTCCGGGCTTCCCCATCGTGCTTCACGGTGCGTCAAGCGTTCCACAGGATTTAGTTGCCATCATCAACAAATACGGCGGTGCATTAAAAGATGCCATCGGTATTCCCGAAGATCAACTGCGCAGAGCCGCTTCTTCCGCCGTCTGCAAAATCAATATTGACAGCGATGGACGTTTAGCCATGACTGCCGCCGTTCGCGAAGTATTTGCCACTCAGCCCGCTGAATTTGATCCCCGTAAATATCTCGGACCCGGTCGCGACCTGCTCAAAAAACTCTACAAGCACAAAATTGAAAACGTGCTTGGCAGCAACAACCGCATTTAAAAATGTAGAATTTAGAATGTAGAATTTAGAACTAGCAAAGCGTATAATAAACGTTTTGACTGTGTTAGCCTGCGTTCTACACTCTTAATTAAGTTTGGTAAAACCTATCGCCTGCAAAAATTTTACAGGGAAAACGCATTATAATTTGTGATTAATTGTAGTAAAAAATCGTTATTCCATCCTGCTTTAAGTCGTTTTGAGCGCAAACTTTCCTTTTTAGTAAATTAGGCACTATTTTTCTCACTCCTGCGAAGTTTTGTGCCGCATTTTTGTTCCTTTTTCTTTGCATATCTTCCAGAAAAACAACATCCAACACCATCTGCAATTTGTTTTATTGAAAAAACACGATTTATGGTATCGTGAGAAGGAATACAGTTAGGTAGTTCTATTGAACTAAGGAGCAAAAGGGAAAAGGAACACAGGGCGGAAGCCAAGAGTGCTGCCGCGGGAGTCCGCGATGCCGTTGCTGCGATAGCCAGCACGCAAGCAGAAAGCGTCGTTGACCCAGCGGCCGCCACGAAGGATGCGATAGGGCGGAGAGTAAGGACCGGCTACTGTATTGTTGATAGGATTTACAACAATACCGTTACCGTCAGAACCATCGTTACTGACATAATCCGTAAGAACATAATTAGTCCTTCCAGGATAAAAGTCCGCGCACCACTCCCAAACATTGCCGTTCATATCATATAACCCTAAGCCGTTAGGCTCTTTCTCGCCTACTTTGTGGTTGTGCAAAGCATCTATGCCGTAAGCAGCTCGAGTACTCGCATCATTGCTGTTACCACTGTACCATACGTAGTCGGGGACGACAGAACCTGATACACCTCCATTAGTATAACCATCATAAGCGTATGCTTCATTATACAAAGACCCAGACTGATTAGCAATAGCAGTACCTGCTGTGGGAGCCTGAAAAGCCCCGCTGCCTTTGCGACGAAGAGCAAATTCCCACTGAGCTTCGGTAGGCAAACTACCACCCAACCACTGACAGTAAGCTAAACTGCCATACCAGCTAACATTGCAAACAGAAATATCATCGTCAGGAATAATACCTGTACCTACTGCATTTGTTAATTCTTTCGGAACAACTATGTTGTTACGCTGATAAAGATAGCCGAAATAGGTGTTGGTGGTACCAGAAGGAGTAGTAGCGCACAACTGATAGCCATTGGTGGCACAATAACTTTCGTCGCTGTTAGTGGATGGTATTACGGTGGTACCATAATACTCACGAACCGTCTTATTGCCATTTGTGCCGTAAACTTTTAAAGTCCACAAACTGTCCCGATAATTGTTAGCAAGATGAACAATATCTGAAATAATCGTATCGTCAATGCTCGCAAGAAAAGCACAGTATTGAAGACACGTGGTTTCTGTTTCACCAAGATAAAAGTCGGTTAATTGAACTTTTACATTGCCGTCATAAGTAGCGGCTACTGTTTCATTGTCAGGATTCACCTGATGAAGATAATAGTTGGCGGTGTTCGTATCATTTTGAGCAATGTTGGGACCTGTGCCCGGAACAAGAACGCCTATCGGAGCAAAGGTGTTATAAATTACTGTGGCGTTTGTCATAATGCAACCCGCTTCACCATAAACGCCGTAGCCTCTATTTGCCATATTGTTGACAATTAGACTATTGTAAATCTTGCCACCGTTTGTAAGATATGCGCCACCACCAAGAGCCGGAGTTGTCGCATGGCTTATGATGTTGTTCGCCACATTCCCACGCACTATGCACGAAACAACAGTGCCACCATCTAT
>JAISPZ010000050.1 GCA_031274555.1 Bacteroidales bacterium
GTTTTACACGGTTGAGACTCACCTTAAACAAACCACCCGCATGTAAATGTATTATACTATTAATGTTACACTTAGAGAAGAAAATATTTCTTGTCCGTCTATGTATAAATGACGGACTCAAAACAGGGGTAAAGTCCGGGGAAAGAGGGGTTTATACCTGTAAAATTGATAGCTAAGCCACATCAAATATGGGAGTGACGAGGCTTTGCTGCGAAAAATAGAATTAGAGGATATCCTCATTTAAATTCAAAAATAACTATTGTCTCATTAATGTTCCAATGTATTCTTTGAAATGTTTGAAATTTACGAACCCTTAAGCCGATGGATGAAAAGCAAAGAATAAGAGATATAGGCGAGGTTTTTACACCACAAGATATTGTGGTGCAAATGGTGGATTTAATTACCGATTTGCAGAAGATTAAAACCACTGTGCTGGAGCCGAGCGTGGGCGAAGGGGTATTTCTGTGCGAAATTTTGCGGCGTAAATTGAATACAGACGAACCGGAGGATGCGCACACAAAATGCACCAAAGCATTGCAATCAATTTACGGTGTGGATATTATGCTTGATAATGTTCGTAAAACCCGCGAAAATTTGTTGAAAATTGCCTGTGAGCATTGCGGACTTGACCCGCAATCCCCCGAAAATAACGGCCAGATTATTGCCGAATGGAAAGGAATTCTAGAAAAAAATATCCGGTGGGGCGATACGCTTCTCTACTATGAGGCAATACACGAAGATGATGACATCTTGTATCTGAAAAATTTGGGCAAAGAGGGTGTAAAAGATTTGGAATTTTTCAACTATCAAACTAACAAATGGGAAAAATTTTATCCGCTCAACAACATAAGCGAGGAAATAGCTCTTCAACGCAACAAGGAATACAGAACATCCAGTCAACAAAAAACACTTTTTTAATACAATATGATTATGAATGCAAATCAAGATATTTTAGATTATTTGAGCAAGGTTTTTCGCAGTGGCGATGCCACTACTCCAAAACATATTGTTGACTCAATGTTGGATTTAATTCCTGAATAAAATAAAGAATTATCACTTTTTAAAACCAATAGTATGCTTATAATTAACTCTTTACAACAGAAAGTCATCTATGTTTATTGTCATATAGACGTAGCAAGCCACAAAGGTTGGCTCAAAGTGGGCGAAACAACTTGCGATGCTCAAGGCAGAGTTCGCGCTCAAAACGAAGCCGACAATGTAAAAGCAGAAATTCTGTGGACTACCGATGCCGTGCGTAACAACGGCAAATCTTTTTCAGATAAGGATATTCACAGACTACTCGAAACAAAAGGCATAGAGCGGGAAAAGAAGCACAATACCGATACTAATCGCGATTCCGAATGGTTCAAAATAGACCTCAAAACACTAAAAGGCTATATTGAAGAATATAAAAACTGCATAGTTAATAATCCCAATACGGGAGAGATTTTTTCTTATACCTTGCGCAGCGAACAGCAAAGAGCGATTGAAGTTACCAAGGCATATTACGAGAAAACGCAAAAGGATGCCGCTATTCAGCCTGAATTTCTTTGGAATGCTAAACCGCGTTTCGGGAAAACGTTGACAAGTTATGAGTTTGCAAAAAGTATTGATGCGAAGCGCATAATAATTGTAAGCAATCGTCCTGCTATTGCCGATTCATGGTATTCAGACTACAAAAAATTCATCCAACCAACAACTGATTATATTTTTGCAAGTTCTGATTCTATTGCTAAAATCAATCCCGAAATTCTGAAAAGAGGCGATATTGTCAAACAAAATCTCGTGCTAAAACCGCTAATTTACTTTATCTCGTTGCAAGATATTAAAGGACAAGGCTTTCAAAATGAAACGGCTTGGAAAGAAAAAAACAAGTGGATTTTTGAATTAAAAAAGCCATGGGATTTGCTTCTCATTGATGAAAGTCATGAAGGAATAGAAACGGCAAAAAGTTTCAATGTACTAAACAATCTAAATTACCACTTCGCTCTACACCTTTCGGGAACGCCGTTTAAGGCAATAAAGAGTGCAAAATTCAACTCAACACAAATTTATAATTGGAGTTATGCAGATGAGCAAAATGCCAAAGCAAATTGGAATATCCTTGATGGTGAAAACCCATACGCCGCTTTACCAAAACTTAATGTTTTTACTTACCAACTGTCGCGAGCATTGCAACTTTCTGCCGAACAAGCAAAAGACGACAACAGCGAATATGCTTTCGATTTAGGCGAGTTTTTTAGGGTAACGAGTGATAAATTTGCATATCAAACCGAGGTCAATAAGTTTTTGGATAATCTTTGCAATCCACAATTTGAATATCCTTTTTCAAAACGTGAATATTTAGATAGTTTGCGACATACTTTTTGGCTTTTGCCTGGTGTAAAAGAATGTCAGCAAATGAAGAAGATGTTACATGAACATTGTTTCTTTCATGATTACAATGTGGTTTTGGCAGCAGGAAATGGTGATGAAGACCGAATTACCAAAACCGCGCTTTCTGAAGTAAAACGTAGTATCGGAGATAATCCCTCTAAAACAAAGACAATTACTTTAAGTTGCGGGCAACTCACCACCGGCGTTACTGTTCCAGCATGGACGGCGGTAATTATGCTCAATAACTGTAAATCACCTTCGCTTTATATGCAAAGTGCATTCCGTTCGCAAAATCCGTTTGAATGGGCTGGACAAATAAAAACAGATTGTTACGTGTTCGACTTTGCTCCAGACCGCGTATTGCAAACCATCGCCGAATTTGCCGACAATATGCACGCAAACACTGCAGAATCACGAGAACAAAAGGTAAAAAAGTTACTCAACTTTCTACCCGTCATTGCAGAAGACAATGAAGGCAGAATGAAAGAATTAGATGCGAACGAAGTACTTACCATTCCGTTAAAATTGATTACGCAAGAAGTTGTCAATCGTGGATTTATGAGCAACCGCCTCTTTGAAAACATTGCAGGTATCTTTGGCGCACCTCAATCGGTTATGGATATTTTGGGGAAAATTAAACCGGAAGAAAACAAACGGCATGGCGATGCAACAAAAAATAAACCCACCGGAAAAGTGAAAATTTGGGTAGGCAGTGATAAAAAGACAGTACATATCGGAGAGGACATTGTTGTAAACACCTCTAATGGCTTGTTAGGAGATAAAAGGTATGTTGTGGTGGGCAGTAATGAGGAAAAGGAAGTAGAACAGATTTTGACAGACACAAAAATAGAAATGCAAAAAGCAGGCTATACACAACATGTACAGCAAGCTATCCTCAAAGAACTTGAAAAGAAAATGCCTACTGTTTTTGCAAAAGAACCCGAGAAAAAAGAAATCGAGGAAATGGTTTTACCTGAACAGCCTGACGATAAACCCTCAAAAACGGAAAAAACAGAAGAAGAAAAAGTGCGAGACCGTTTGCGAGGTTTTACGCGCACCATTCCAATCTTCTTGATGGCATATGGAAATGCAGGCACCACGCTTGCCAATTTTGAACAAACCATTCCCGACACAACTTTTAAGGAACTGACCAATATCACAAAAGAAGAGTTTTTGCAACTTCGCGATGGTTTTGAATATGAAGAAGGAGGTGAGAAAAAATGCTTTGAGGGACTGTTTAATTGTGATGTCTTCAATGCCTCGGTTGCCCTGTTTCTTGCCAAAAAAAAAGAATTGGCAAATTATTTTAAAACCGATGGCGAAGATATTTTCGACTACATTCCGCCACAGGAAACAAATCAGATTTTTACTCCAAAGCGAGTAGTAAAAATGATTGTGGATTCTTTGCAGGAGGCACATCCCGGATTGTTTGAAAGCCAAGAAATCACTTTTTGCGATTTGTACATGAAATCAGGGTTATTTATAGTGGAAACGGCCCGCCGTTTGTTCAATGGCACCCGTTCACAATACGACAACGACAACGATTGTATAAAGCATATTCTCGGAAAACAGGTCTATGGCTTTGCCCCAACCGATATTCTCTACAATATCTGTATCAATCTTATTTTCGGGTTTGATGAAAACAATATAAACAAAGCGCATTTTTTAAATATTGATACTTTACCCCATTGCAAGTCATTAACATTAGATAATTTAACACACGGAAAAAATATGAAGTTCGATGTAATTATTGGCAACCCGCCGTATCAGTTGAGCGACGGTGGAGGTAGAGACTCTGCAGCTATTCCTTTGTACCATTTGTTTGTTCAACAGGCGAAAAAACTTAATCCAAAATATTTATGCATGATTATGCCTGCACGATGGTATTCTGGTGGAAGAGGATTAGATGACTTTCGAGATGAAATGTTGCATGATAATAGATTGTGTCAAATACACGATTTTCCTGAAACAAATGATTGTTTTCATGGATTAAATATACGAGGTGGCGTTTGCTATTTTCTTTGGAATCGGGATTATAAAAATGATTGTAAGATCGTAAACTATATCAAAGGAAGCGTAAATGTTATCAAAAGACCATTATTGGAAAAAAATATTTCCGTTTTTATTCGCTACAATGATGCAATAAGTATTTTGCGAAAAGTGCAACATTTTAAAGAAGAAACATTTGATAAATATGTCAGTTCCAGTAAACCTTTCGGAATGCGTTCTAATTTTGAACAATTTGAAGCCAAAGAAACACCTTTATGTCCTATTAAATTGTATAGATTTGGGGATAATGGTTACATTTCAAAAGAGCAAGTGCTCAATAACAAACAACTTATTGCAAAACATAAAGTTATCTTATCAAAAGCAAGTCCAGGTGGAGATGAATACCCCCATTCCATAGTTAGCCAACCTATTATAGCAGAGCCAAATTCAGCATGTACAGAAACTTATTTAGTTATCAAAGATGTAGACAATATTAATGAGGCTAAAAATCTTGTTTCATACATACAAACACGTTTTTTTCGATTTATGATGTCGTTAGTCAAGAATACTCAAAATATTTCCAAAGCAAGTTATATGCTTGTTCCCCTTCAAGATTTCTCGCAATCTTGGACAGATGAAAAACTTTACAAGAAGTATGGATTAACAGAAGAAGAGATTGGTTTTATTGAAAGTATGATTAGACCAATGGCAGGCAACGACAACGAAATAATAGAGGAGGAGAGAGAAGATGATGAATGACATTTACGTGATAAAAACAGACTTTACCATAACGCCTCTACCGTATCGCCATGCAGCAATGGAGCAGACTTCCCAAAAAAATATCAGGTATTCTTTTTTGACCTTGTCCAACATGATCGGCAGAGGTTCCTGGACTATCTCCGGCAGGAAACCGTGTTGGGGGCGCTTATGTGTCCGGTAGAAGATGTGGAATGTGTCCGGCTCTTGGTTTAAAGAAAGTATTGCATAGCCGCCTAATTTTTTGTATATTTGCAGGTATAAATCTGCAAATAGGAATTGTGTTATGCGATATTTTAACGTGGCAGGGCCTTGTAACATGGCCAAGCATTATATGATAGAATCTTCTGCCCGCTTGCATGGGGTGGAAGAACTGATTGACATGGAGCAGTATTTCGTGATTCATGCAGCGCGTCAGAGTGGTAAAACCACTTGTCTGAAAGATTTAACCCGTCGCCTTCGCACCGAAGGGAAATATTATGCGCTGTATTGCTCGCTGGAAAACTTGCAGGACATTGCCGACCCGAAGGAAGGAATACCCGGAGTAGTGAGAAAAATCAAACGCGCACTCCAGTTTTCTGATCTTCCGCACAAAGCAGAGTTTGCCTTGGAAGCTGATTACGAAGATTACACCAATGTATTAAACACCGAGCTTACGCGCTTTTGCATATCGTTGGACAAACCCTTGGTCATATTCTTCGACGAGGCGGACTGTTTGAGCGAGGGCGCTATGATATCTTTCCTTCGCCAGTTGCGCGACGGATACAACTGCCGTTCGGATATACCGTTTCTCCATTCCGTCGCATTAGTAGGTATGCGCAACATCCGCGATTTCAAAGTCAAAATACGTCCCGACAGCCAAACCTTGGGTAGCGCCAGCCCCTTCAATATCGTGACAAAATCGCTGACATTGCAAAACTTTACCCGCGAAGAGGTCGCCATGCTCTACGGCCAGCATACCGCAGATACCGGACAGGTATTTGAAGATAGCGCCATTGATTTGGTGTGGGAACAAACGCAGGGACAACCCTGGTTGGTCAATGCCATAGCCCGCGAGGTGATTGTAGAGATGTTACACTCCGATTACACCCAGCCGGTCACCTCCGAAATGGTGGAGCAAGCCATCCAAACTATTATCCTGCGTCGCGACACTCATATCGACAGCCTGCTGGAACGATTGAAGGAAGAGCGAGTGCGCAACGTTATCGAGCCGGTAATACTCGGCGGATACGTAAGCCCTTCGTCGGAAGACTTCCTCTATACACGCGACCTTGGCCTAATCCGCGTGACAAAGGAAAAGACCGAACCGGCCAATCCAATTTACGCCGAAGTCATTGTACGCACCCTCAATTATGATATGCAGAGCGAATTGCAACAGCGCAACCCGCTCTACCAGATGCCGCGCTACCTTAAAGGCGGTCATATAGACATGGATTTCCTTATGCGCGACTTCCAACAGTTCTGGCGCGAGAACAGCGAGATATGGAGAGACCGCTTTGAGTATAAGGAAGCAGCACCCCATTTGGTGATGATGGGATTCCTCCAGCGTGTCGTCAACGGCGGCGGACAGAT
>JAISPZ010000051.1 GCA_031274555.1 Bacteroidales bacterium
GCAAAAGAATAGATACGAATGTTCCACGTGGAACATTCGTAGAAACGTCAGCAATACAAGACGTTTCAGAAGTTTAAAGTGTTTTGTTCGGCGGGGTGTTTATGCGAAAATGTAACAAAAATGTTGGGTGGTTTTAGTACGACAGTTTTGTTTGGCGGGATGTTTTGTGCGAAATGGCGACAGGAATGCAGGGTGGTTTCAATGCCGACTTTTTTGTGAAAAGGTATGAAAAGTAACGAGCGTTTTTAAAGGTGTTATGTTTATGGGCGGAATGTAAGATGTGAGCAGTGGGGGATTTATTTTGGCTTAAAACACGAAATACCTTATTGCATAAACGGTGCAAAATGAAAAAGAATAGGATACGAATGTTCCACGTGGAACATTCGTGTAAAACACACAAAATAAAAGAATAATGAATACGATTTCTTTTTTTTCAGGCCTGAATATGGACGAGTTGGGTTTTTTTCCCCTTGCCCCCGCGAGGATGCCGTCATTTAGCAAAACAAAATTTAAAAAAGGTGCAGTAAATCTTATTTTATCTAAAAAAAAAATAGTAGGAGAGATTGCGTACATTTTTTGCTCTGACGAGGAACTGATATTTATAAACAGGAAATATTTAAGTCACGATACATACACAGATGTAATAACGTTTGATTACACCGAAAAAAGGATAATTTCAGGCGATATTTTTATAAGCGTGGAAAGAGTGAAAGAGAACGCAAAAACGTATAACGTAACGTTTAAACAGGAGTTAATTCGCGTTATGGTGCACGGTATTCTTCATTTATTTGGGCTGAAAGATAAATCACTAAAAGAAGAAAAAAAGATGAGAAAAGCCGAAGATGACGCAATAAAAAAATATTTTAGCGAGAATGATTAAAAGTCTATTATTTGTTGGACTTGGTGGCGGAACGGGATGTATGTTGCGCTATATTTGTTCGCATATAGGGTTAAAATTTTTTCCAAGTCAAGTTTTTCCTCTGGGTACTTTTTTTGTAAATATTTTAGGCTGTTTCTTAATAGGGTTGTTTGTGGGGTTAGCAGCTTCAAAGCAAGTATTTGACGATAAATTCAGGCTGTTGTTAGCAACAGGTTTTTGTGGTGGTTTTACTACGTTTTCGGCATTTGCCACAGAAAATTTTAAAATGATAGAAAGCGGACAGTGGCTTATGCTTGCCGTATATATTTTGGGGAGCGTTGTCGGCGGATTGCTCGCTTTTTGGGCGGGGCGGTCGGTAGTTAGCTAAGCCAAGATTTTTAGCAGGTAAAGGCTTGAATCAGGCAAAGGCTTGAATCAGGCAAGGGCTTGAATCAGGCAAGGGCTTGAATCAGGCAAAGGCTTGAATCAGGCAAAGGCTTGAATCAGGCAAAGGCTTGAATCAGGCAAAGGCTTAAATCAGGCAAAGGCTTGAATCAGGCAAAGGCTTGAATCAGGCAAAGGCTTGAATCAGGCAAAGGCTTGAATCAGGTAAAGGCTTGAATCAGGCAAAGGCTTGAATCAGGCAAAGGCTTGAATCAGGCAAAGACTTGAATAGGGCAAAGACTTGAATAGGGCAAAGACTTGAATAGGGCAAAGACTTGAATAGGGAAAAGTCAAACCAACGCTCGCGGTTTTGACAAACTAAAACGAAAAAACAAACGCAAAAAAATGAACAAATACGACGTAATAGTAGTTGGGGGTGGGCATGCAGGATGTGAGGCGACTGCTGCTGCAGCAAATTTGGGCAGGCGAACACTTCTTATAAGCATGCATTTGGACAGGCTTGCGTATATGTCTTGTAATCCGGCGGTGGGCGGTGTTGGCAAGGGGCAAATTGTGCGTGAGATAGATGCTCTGGGTGGTTATATGGGCATGGTTACCGACAGTACAACGATACAGTTTAGGATGTTGAACAAATCAAAAGGTCCTGCTGTATGGAGTCCGCGTGCCCAATGCGACATGTTCGCCTTTTCGGAGCAGTGGAGGCGGTGGCTTGAAAGAACAGAAAACGTATTCTTTCGGCAGGATACTGTAACAGGATTACTTATCAAAAACGGACAGATAGAGGGCGTAAAAACGCTTGCAGGACAGACGATATACGCAAATGCAGTAATATTAACGGCGGGAACATTCCTTAATGGAAAAATTCACATAGGGGAAGTAAGTTTTAGCGGTGGACGTATCGGCGAAAAAGCAAGCGAACATTTTTCCGACCAATTGGATGACTACGGTTTTGAGCGGGCACAGCTAAAAACAGGCACTCCTGTTAGAATTGATGGACGGACGATAGATTTCGGAAAACTTACAGAGCAACCCGGTGACGAAAATCCCGAAAAATTTTCTTTTTCACTGCCAACCGCCAAATGGTTTGCTGACACAAAAAATCAGATATCATGCTTTTTAGCATACACATCGGAAGAAGTACACGAGGAGCTTCGAAAGGGCTTTGATAAAAGTCCGATGTTTCAAGGACGAATTCAAGGGCGAGGTCCGCGCTACTGTCCTTCGATAGAAGATAAGATAGTTCGTTTTGCGGACAAAGACAGACATCAGCTTTTTGCAGAGCCTGTGAACAGAAACGGAAGGGAATATTACCTTAACGGTTTCTCGTCCTCTTTACCGGAAGAAGTACAGGAAGCAGCGTTACACAAAATAGATGGACTTGAACAGGCAGAAATTTTGCGACCGGGATATGCGATAGAGTACGACTTTTTTATGCCAACAGGATTAAAAGCAACTCTCGAAACAAAAAACATTGAAGGACTTTATTTTGCAGGGCAGATAAACGGGACAACAGGCTACGAGGAAGCAGCGGCTCAAGGGCTAATGGCAGGAATAAATGCCGCAATAGAAGAACCGTTTGTTTTGAGCCGGGATGAAGCGTATATTGGGGTACTGATAGATGACCTTATAACAAAGGGAGTAGATGAGCCATATCGTATGTTTACGTCAAGAGCAGAATTTAGAATTTTACTACGTCAAGACAACGCAGATGAACGCTTAACTCCGCGCTCTTTTGCCATAGGACTTGCAAGGGAAGAAAAAATAAAACAATTAGAAAAAAAACAAATATTAGAGGCAAAAATAGTAGAAAATATAGAAAAAACAAAATTTCAGCCTATAGAAATAAACGATATGTTAAATTTGCTGAATACCGCGCCAATACTGCAAACTACGGCACTTAAAGCATTACTTCAACGCCCTCAGATTTCAATATTTGATGTTATACAGAATAGTACCACATTTAAAGCAACTCTTGAAGGGGTATTCTTGGACGAAGAACCACAATCAAGGTGGAACGAAGACGAGGTACGTAAAAATATAAATTCCGAATTACAAAACGTAGTTATGGAACAGGATGAATTGCGGGGCGATAGTGAGAGAATTTTTGAGAAGAGTCAGACAAAATTTGGCGGATTGTCGAAAAACAGAGAGAGCTTTTTCAAGAACGAGGTTTTGTCGGCGGTGGAAATCGCAATAAAATATTCCAGCTACATAGAAAAGGAAAAGGAAAATGCAGCTCGTCTTTCTAAAAACGAAACAATGCCTCTCAAGCAAGATTTAGATTATTCAAAAATGAAATCACTCTCAAGCGAGGCAAGGGAAAAACTTGAAAAGATAAAACCAACGACAGTCGGGCAGGCAGCGCGAATTTCTGGAGTATCACCCTCAGACATCTCAATGCTACTCATTTATCTTCAAGCCGGAAAGTAGTGGAATATCAATATTTTAAAATTTTATAATTTAATGATGAAAAAATTAGGCGTAGCGATTTTAGCGGTATTAATTACAGGAAGCAGCTCTTTGCCTGCGACTAATGGAATACAGGGAACTGACGAAATGTCTTCTTATGGATATGGTTCTTTGCTTACGACCAATGGAGCAAGCGGTGAAACAGTATCGTCACCACCCCGGCAGGCAACAAATTATGTTTTGCCGACCTCCTATGAAGTGGCATATACTTATAGAACAGGTTTGCCCGACCCGAAGATGAAAAATATTCCCCAGAATATTGAAGCAAACAGGGAAAATAATCCAGACGAATATATCCGTCAGATAGTAGCCTACATTAACGAAAATTCGACAAATGATTTTGAACGAGTAAAGAAAGCGCACGATTTAGTCGCATTGTTAATTCATTATGACGTTGCTAAACTTCGGACAAATACGATTTCGGCTCAAGATTTCAGGAGCGTACTAAAATCGAAACTTGCTGTCTGTGAGGGATATTCAAATGTACTCAAAAAACTATGTGACGACCTTCAAATCAAATGTGAAATTGTTTCAGGATTTGGCAGGGGAGTTGGCGTTTCACCATTTACAGGGGATGAGCCAACTAACTCCAATCATGCGTGGAATATTGTCACCATAAATAACGAAAATTATTTGATAGACTGCACGTGGAATTCAGGTTATATGGACGGAAGAACTTCAAAACAGGAATATTCCACCGATTGGTTGTTTTTGAAACCTGAACAATTTATTTACACTCATTTTCCTGAAAATCAGAGCCAACAATTAATGGAAAAGCCCTTGTCATCAGGCGAGTTTTCAAAATTACCCTTTTACAGACCAAAGTTTTTTGAAATCATTGACGAAATCAGTCCTAATTTATTGGCTATAAATAAAGTTAAGGGAAAATTAACGATAGAATGTACTGCCAGAGAGGGTTTAGAGATAAACTTCGGTATTTATAGCGAAAATGGAAGCCGACAATTTCCAAATAATAGCTTTATTCAAAGAAAAGGCGACAGATATAAGGCGTATTTTTCGTTTCCAAGCAGTGAGAATTATCTACTAAGGATATTTTGGAAAAGGGCAGGGGATGAAGCCGAGTACAGCTATTGCGGAGAGATAGGAATAGCCTCATCGACAGGAAGTACGGTAAAATATCCAACCCAATATATTTCGTCGGGTATTGAAATAATCAGTCCGATTGAAATGCCGTTGCAGCGCGGTAAGAGTTATGAATTTAAAGTACGTGCCGACAATAAAAAGATTGTTGCCTTGATTTATGGAAAAAATTTCGTGCAGCTTACAAAAGGGGAGGATGGGGTATTTTCTGTTGAAGCGAAAATTCCATCGAATATAAAAGACTTGTCTATAGGTGTAGCAGATTCAGAAAGAGGATACTACGAAACGGTTGTTCAATATCAAGTTGATTAAATAAATATTTGGATTGAGGTGTCATATTATGGCGTTTCCCCGCCCTCGCGGAGCTTCGTGCGGGGTCGGGCTTTCCGCTGCAATCTTTTTGCTAATCCCCACGATCCACATTACTCAATCAACAGACATAAAACCCGCTACCATTCGCAAAACAACCCGTCAGCAAAAAGGATTTCCGCTGCAATCCCTAACGCAAGCCCCCGCACAGCCCCCGCTCGTGCGGACTATGTCGAGCGAGAGCGACTTCATTGCGAAGCAATAATCCCTAACGCAGCCCAGCGCCCGACCCCAGCCCCAACAGACAGCAACAACTCATCAACCAACCCCTCCACTCGCAACGCAGCCCAACGCCCGACCCCCAGCCCCAACAGACAGCAACAACTCATCAACCAACCCCTCAACTCTACATTTTCAATTCTACGGTTTACGTTTATTTCGGCGTAATCCGTTATTTTTCAGTCGGCTGCTGTGGCTCTGTATTTTTCAGCCAACAGCTGTTCCATCCAAATTTTAGCGGACATCCAATTCAGTCAAAATGTGTTTGCAGCCGGCAATTTTATCTACGATAAAAAGCAGATAGCGGATGTCGAGGCAGATATTGCGACAGTAGGCGGGATCGTAGTCTATGTCGCTCATAGTTCCCTCCCAACAGCGGTCGAAATTAAGACCTGTAAGTTCGCCAGAGGCGTTGAGTACAGGGCTTCCAGAGTTTCCGCCTGTTGTATGATTTGTGGCAATAAAACAGACAGGCATTTTACCGTCTTTGCGGGAGTATTTGCCGTAGTCTGTAGTACTTTTTAACGCAGGCAGAACGATATAGTCGTAAATGCCCATATCACCTTTTTCGATTACTCCGTCGAGCGTGGAAAACGGCTCGTACCAGACACCGTCCGCAGGTTCAAACCCGCCGACATGACCGTAAGAAATTCGCAGTGTAAAGTTTGCGTCTGCGTAAACGAGGGGGACTTCTTCTGTCGGGGTCATTTGTAACCGTATATAGATACGCTGCAACGAGTCAATTCTTTTTTCTAACAATGCAAGAGGCTGTTTAACAGAAGTATTATATCTGTCGAAACGACTTTTGGCATAAACATAGAGCGGGTCTTTAATAATGGCTGACGGATTTTTTTCTATCTGCGCCAGAAGTCGTTTTTTGTCTGTAAAAATTGATTTATTATAAAAATTATCGATAATTTTATCCCCCGCCACTGCTCCACTGCTCCCCGCCAATATTCCGTCACTCCCCGCCAACGTTCCGTCATTTCCCGCCAATATTCCGTCACTCCCCGCCAACGTTCCGTCGCTCTCCGCCAATGTTCCGTCACCCTCCGCCAGCACTCCACCGCTCCCCGCCAATGCTTTAAAAATTTCTTTATCAACAGTTGCATTATAATTCTTAAAAAACTCCCTTGCCCTGTCGCGCATGATAGCAGTATCGGTAAACGTACCGAAATTATACGCAAATCGCATTACTTCTGGCGCAAGCTCATATTCGGTAAAATAGACAGCGGCTTTTTTGTAAGGCTCAATGTCCTTGTACGCAAGTGCAAGAGCGTCAAGCAAGTTCTGGTCTGTGACGGCGGCTTGAAACTTTTCCTTGTCGGCAATAGTTCCGCGCCTCTTTACGCCAAGCACTTCGCCCTGCCATTTCTTCCATCCGTTGGCAATATTCGCTGCTTTTGCAGCGTATTGCAGGCGAATTAACGTATCTGTCGCCATAGCATTTTTGATGATGTCAAGACGTTTCGTCCGCGCAGCAATTTTTAGCGGGTCTTCAACCTCGACTATCTGCTTGACACCGAAAGAAGAAAGAAATTCCTGCGTGCGTGCAGGATAGCCAAAAACGAACGTAAAATCGCCCTCATTGACACCCGAAAGCGAAATTTGCAGATATTTAAGTGGTTTATATGGTTTATTGTCTGCGCTGTACGGCGCGGGCTTGTTGCTGCTGTCGGCATAAATTCTAAAGATAGAAAAGTCGCCTGTATGACGGGGCCACATCCAATTGTCGGTATCACCACCAAATTTGCCGATACTCACAGGCGGAGTCCCCACAAGACGGATGTCTTCAAACACTTCGTTAATCATCAGATAATATTCATTACCACCATAAAAAGGGACAACTTCTGCTTTGTAATGAGTGCCGCGCGTTGCTTCCTCGACAAGACACTTGCTAATAGCTCTAATGGTGTCGTTGCGCTCGCGCTCACTAAGACCTAAAGGTATCTCAAAATTAACAGGTGTCATCTTCACAAGAAGCGTCACCGTCAGCCCTTTGCAATAAAGTTCCTCATCAAACGAATTTGCCCAAAAACCATTTTCAAGATGATTATTTTCGACGGTCGATAGTTGTTGAATAGCATCAAATCCGCAGTGATGATTTGTAAAGACAAGCCCTTTGTCAGAAACGATTTCCCCAGTACATCCACCACCGAACTTCACTATCGCGTCCTTTAACGAAACGCTGTCTTCGCTGTAAATCTGTTCCGTACGCAGCTTAAGCCCCTTGCGCTGCATATCCAATTCATTGTTTTTAAGCAAGTGCGGCAGCCACATCCCCTCGTCCGCATATACCCCCGACATTACCGCAAGCAGCAGCATAAATAAATATTTCTTCATGTTTTTTGATTGTTATATTTCACCGGACTTCTTGTACGTAAAACGCTGTTCACCTGTGTTATATTTCACAGGACTTCCTGTACGTAAACGCTTTTTACCTGTGTTATATTTCACAGGACTTCCTGTACGCAGAACGATATTTCATTGAACTTCCCGCACACCATACACCACCCGATGAATAACTCTTTTAACATCTTCAAACGGTACGTCAGGATAAGCCATAAGGTGCATTGGAAGCCATTCATCTCCATTGCGGTAGGGGGGCTGACTGTATTCTTGAGGAAGAACGACAAAGCATAGTCTTTTGTAAAAATCTATTCTTCTGACACTTTGTTCGTCTTTGGGTAGCTCCACTTCGAGAACAAGAGGCAGCGGAGTTTGACACATAAAAAGTTTCATTACCAAGCCGCCAAGTCCCCTGCCACGAAAGCTTTTATCTATAGCAAAATGTTCAACGAAGACAAAAAGATCAAACGTCCATGCGGTGATAAAACCCACATATTGTCCCTCATAATAAAAAACATAAACCGCAAAGCGCGGCTCATCCTTAACAAACAGAAAATCCCGCCTTTCCGCCTTAGGAAAAGCCTCAATATAAGTCTGTTCAATTAACGCAACGGTTTCATTTTCTTGTGGCTCGGCAAGGGCATACGTCGAGAACTGTAAAGACTGTAACTTCATTTAACTAAAGAGCATGCGCCCGATACGACTATAACGCAGTTTAAAAGTATTGTTTTCAGCCATAAGCCATAATCATTGTATGTGAAGTAAACTATCGTCAGAAATCATATTCCCTCTTTTCTTCGGGTATTTTCCGAACTTTTTTAATGTTTTCGGCTATGGTTTTCAATGTCTTTACAAGCTCTTCTTTGCTTTTCACCTCTTCATCGTCCCAAAAAATATTTGCCCAAGCACTATCTAACTCGTCGCATTGCGACCAATATTCAGCTAATTCTTGTGCATTCTCAAGGAAACCCTCCTCAGTGTTGCAGCAGTCAGCCAATATTTCAAAATCTGCAGATAAACTTTCGTGAAATTTGTCCGCAGGAATAATTACTGCGCAAAACGCATCTAATGATAAAGAATCTATATCCATAATTTACAGAGAAAATTCGTTTCGACATTCGGGCACAAAGTTACAACTTTTTTTGTTTGCAAGCGCGTTTACGTATTAAGATTTTGGGTGTGCCCCTGCGATGAGCAGGCAAGGGAGTGCCTGCCCACCGCAGGGTCGGGCTATCGCTGCTATCTTTTGCCTGCCTTGACTGCGAAACAAAAACCCTGTCACACCCCCAACAACAAGTCCCAAATCACCCGCAGTCCCCAAACCCACCGCAGGCAAAAGGATATTCGCTCTATCCCTCACACAGCCCACCGCCCTGTCCAAGTACGACTTATCAATTACTAACAACGAACTTTGGTGGCTTAATCCACCAGCCCCCGCGCCCGCCCCTGCGCACCCCCCGCCCGCACCCCCTCGCCCCCGCTCCTGCGCACCGCCCCTTAATATAGGCGGCACAACGGTATTTAATGCGGGTAACGAACTTATTTTATTGCAGGGCAATCAAACACAAAAAATATCCGAAGCTCTCGAAAATTATAGTACCAACCCGCTAAAAAACAGTAAGAAGTATCAAGAGTTGTTGGCGCGATACAATGTAGCGTCCTATATCAGCGACTATGGCGGCGGCGATATTCGTATGTTCCTCGACAACTGTCAGATGTACTACGGCTATCAAGACAACGAAGTTATAGTGTCGAACGAAGCATATCCATATAGCTATGTATTGTCGTTTCCTAATAGCGAGAGTGAGCGCATGACAATCCACAAGATTACAGAAGACGTTAAGAACATCCTTAATCAGTATCCGCTTGCTTTCGCCACAAGCCCGAATAATAAGATTATATATGAAGTCGGCACAGAGGTAGAGCCACAAGAAGACGCGGTTAAAAAGCTATGTCTTGTCCAGACGAACGCCATAAAGATGACCGACAAGGACGAGTTTAAGCGCGTTCGGCGCATGATACTTAAAATGCACGCCGACAAGTTTGAGAATGATGAAATGGCTTGTGTCGCCCTTTTTGTATCCAACAACGCTACTGATTGGCTGCTTGCCGACAATCGTGAGTGGCGGGCGAGTAATACTAACGGACAGATGATTAACGATTTCCCGCCAATGGGCTATGTCGGCACTTACAAATATATTGCATTACTTGCGATAGGGACGTATAGCGCAGCCACCGACTATATAAGTAATTTTCTCGTGGACGTTGAGGTTGCCTATAATAATAAGGCGAGGTAGCTATTTGGATAAACGTATACATCGACTTGCATCTTCGGCTATCTTGCTGTTCGCAAGAACAGAATAAGCAACCATAAACAAATCTTTTTCCTTGAATTTGGCGTAGTAGCTCTGCCCTTGCACTACAAGTATGTCGCCTTTAATTGAATAATCGCCAAGCCTACCGTCCACTCCCCCCATCCTACAAGTGCCATTATTATAAAATATCAATACAAACCTATCAGACTCTTTAATGTCGGGCGCACTACATACCCAATCCCAATCAATATCTTTGCTGCTATTTGGAACTTGTTCTACATATCTATTATGTTGCCCCGCATATTCCCACGTCCCCTGAATATTATTTTCCGTAACCTTATTACAGGTTGTTGCCGTAAACGCCACCACTATAACAGTAGCGACTAATAATAATTTTTTCATGTTGTATTTTTTTATTTGTTATTTATTTTTTCCTCTTTTAATGGTGTGTTTTACTTTGAGCGCAAACAAGTTTAATTCCAAGCTCGTTTCCGTACCCTCTGTCGCCATGTCTGTGCCGAGCAGACTTGACAGTATAAGACCGCTTTTTTCGGCAAGCTCGTTTTGTCTTTGTTTGTCGGCAGGGGGATTGTAGGTTAATTCATTTACGGCACTTGACAACTCCTTTAACTGCGCAAATGTTTCGACAATCTTTATTGTCGCCTCTGTTGCCCGCTTGCTTTTAAAGGATAGTGGCGAGCATATAGAGTCCTTTCTCAGTAAAGGCTTTAGGTAAATATCTTGCCTTTGAAGACAAATTTGCGGTGGAAAATTTCCACCGCAAATTTGCAAGCTCCTGTTTATCAAGCTCAAAAACATACCCTTTCGGGAATTTATCAGGATTGTTTTTAACGGCCTTGTTTACATCTCGCGTTTCCACGTAGTAGATAGCTGCCACATCACTATCCAAAATGACGTTCTGTCCGCGCAAGGAAATAACTTTATCCTTTATTTCGCCGAATTTTATTATATCTTCCATATTTTTTTTGATTTTACTTCGCAAAGGTACTCGTTTTTGCGGGATTTTTGTTTTACCGTAAAACGCGGTAAAACAAAAAAAGTTACTTCTACTTACGGTAGTGTTACAGTAGTATATTGTAGCCCTTTTTCGTGGTTATTCTAATTCGTTGATTTATAGAATAAGCGACCATTTAAGTAGTCGCTTGTTTTTTTGTAAACTATTCTTACTTTGCTCGGCAAGAATTGCCACGATTAGTGTTTTGAGGGCTGTTTTCATTTGTGCGCGAAGATCAACTTCTTCTTAGTATCCTTTTTTTTTGCGATTCATCATGTAGCAATATGGTGTCAGCCTCGTTGCCGTCCTTTGAAACCCTATAAAAAACTCCATCGTAGCGGCCGTGTATTCTTTCGGCTTTATTGGACATATAATCTGGACTCCAGATTAAATGAAATTTAAACACTATCTTTTCATCATCATAAGATATGATACTATATTCACTAACATCTTCATTTTCATTCTTAGTACTTATATCAACGCCATTATATCCATAAAACCGAAGCGTTAGCGCAGAACATTCCTCTCTATTTATCCAAAATCCATACAGAAAATCTGATGGTTGCTTTCGTTGTTCTAATTTGGCTTTTATGTCATCTATGTCATCCCTTATAGAGATCCTTTCTTTCTGAAAATTATTATAGTCCTCATTCATCTTTTTTATCTTTTCCGCCGTATCGTCCTTAATATCCTTTACCTGTGCGTAATTACTAACAACAATAAAAGTAGCGATTATACCAACAAATGCTAATATTATTGAAGTAGAAACGACTTCTACGTTACACTTGATTGAGTAATTAGTGAATATTGCGGCAATAGAAAGACCAATGGCGACAATGCTAATCAGCCAAACCCAATAAACCCATTTTGGAAGCACCGTCTTTATTTTATGTTTTAACGATTCCTTTTTAGGCTGCTCTGCTATCGGCGCACAATGAAGTCTCGGCTCGTTTTTTGAATCTTTATTCACTTCATTTTCATTCCCCGCAACGGCTATAGACTCCTCGCCAGCGGACGGACTATTATTTACTTTTATTTCCATAATATTTATTATTTATTTTCGATTATTCCGATAAGCCTATCTATTTGCTCGTCTTTTTTCACAATTATTTCCTGATATTCTTTTATTAGGTCGGAAACAGGCATATTTACCGTATTCCCTTGTCCTGCAACGGCTATACTATTCCTGCCGTTCGCAACGCTACTATTTACTCTAACATTAAGCATCTCGCCCTCACCTTTTAATAACCAATCCATATTTAATTCAGGATATGCATCCTGAATTCTATTTAAAATATCAGAGCCAATAGATTTCTTGAGATGAGCAATGTATCCATTAGCAATTCCAACTTTTTTTTCAAAAGCGTTCTGCCCTAATCGAAGATATTCTAAAAATTCAATCAGTCTATCTTTTGTAGTATTAGCGAGTTTATTCATTACCTTATTTATCTTTTTTAATCCATGTTGTGTGTCGCGGTCATATATTTATGCGTTAAAGGAACGTTATCAATTACGCCCTTGTTAATAACCCGATAGCAAATACTCATTAAAATTAATGATTATTTAATGAGCATTTACTATCTTTGCACCGCTACTAATTAAAAACACCCGCAAATATATGGAAAAAAAACATAAAAATCAAGGACTTAGACCAACAGCCCTCACAAGAAAAATGAAAGCACGGTACTTGCGGAAAGAGTACCGCAATAAAATATATAGCAATATTGGTTTGTGCTGTACGCTTGCGCTCCACGCAGGCGTATGCGAGTAAAGCGTTACTTGGTGGCTAACCCTGTCTTAGGCAACACCAAGCTCGCGCAAAAGATATCAAAAGTCTTTTGCGCGGAAAATTATAAGGACTTATTAACAGAAAGTCTGAATGAATAAAAAAGCAGCGAAAGGGCAGCGGAAGAAGTTAAGATAAAAATTCTTTTAAATAAAATAAGAGTGAAGTATTACAAAATTGGCAATAAACTTGTTTTATTGCCAATTTTGTAGTGCTTTTGTGCCATCATAAAATTATCTCAAAAGAATGACAATTAAAGCCGAATACGACTTAGTGATGAAATGGAGTAAAAAGTAAAAATATATTTGCAATTTTTTTGGGGTGTCCCAATGCTGAAAACAGGAAAAAGTCGCAAAAATCAGGAATAACCACCCTCATAATACCACCCCTTTACAGGTAATTGAGCCTGCAATAATTTAAGTCTTTCGGAATAACCACCCCCATAATACCACCCCTTTACAGGATAGCCTTATGATATTTGCAAATAATCAGCAGAATATGAAATCAGGCGAGAAAATGGATGTGCGCAGATGGATCATTCTTGTCTAAAACGACCACAAGTCCAAATCTTTATATTGTGAAAATTTTGCGTCCGAACTGATGAGTGTCGCGTGCATGGATATTGCGTGCGCGACAATGGCGCGGTCTGTGGGGTCGAGGTTGTTTTGATATACAGGTAAATCGTTTAAAACATCTAAATCGTACCGAGTAAACGGCAAAACATCAATATTTTGGGCATCAATAATTTGTAACACCTCTGAAATGTCTTTGCACCCGATATGGCGATTTTTTACCTTAACAAGGTGAATAATTTCTTTCAACACTATGACACTTACCGCCATAAAGCCTGTAAAGTTTTCTAAATGTTCGCGTATGTCTTTCGGCAACTTATTAGTTTGGATAAAACCAATAAGTGCATTTGTGTCCAACATATATCGCCCTGTCTTGCGCTTTTTCACCATTTAACAGGTTCTAAAAATTCTTCTGTTGTGGTAAAAGGGGTTATAAAATCAGGCATACACCCTGCCTGCCTGTAGATGGGTTTTTCACCTTTCTTGGGGTTATTGATGGGCTTTAGCTTTTTTAGATAATCCGCAACGATACCGTCATAGTAGGCATCCCTTTCAATTTCTGCTTTAGTTCTTCTTTTCTTCATGGCTTTTGTATGTACAGTGGTTACTGCAAAGGTACTTATTTTTGCACATTTTTGTGTGATTTTTGGTGCTTTTGCAATTTGAGGTGCTGGAAATTATTAATAACTTATACTCGACACCTCAAAAGGAAAATGTGCCGTTATTACGACCACGCCCTCACACAGATAGAAAAAGGAAAACTCCTTGACGAGCTGGATAGGATAACGAGTCCGTCCAGCCATCAAGGAGTTAAACCCGACCACAAAGATAATCGGTTATTTTCAATTTTGCAAGTCAATTCATCCAAAATTGTGGACGAGGACGGCGAGCCGATGAAAGCACCTAACGGCAAGAAGTCGAACCTTAACGAGCGCGAGTGGCTACAGGTGCGCACCAATAAGTTTAAGGAGTGGTTTGGGGATTGGGAAAAAGCGGCAGAAATAGCGAGCGGATTAAATATCTTACAATCGTTTGTTAGCGGAAAAACAGGATTATTAGGAAATGTAAATAATGCTCAAATAGGTAGTATTAATGTTTATAGTGGTAAAGCGGGAAGTCAGGCAAAACAATATAAAGACGGCTATGGATTAGAGCATATTATAGCGCGTAGAATATTAGAGGGCAATAATGTTGCGGAAACGCTCTTTGGGATAAACAAAGCCCTTGTAAAAGGTCGAAAAGTAAGAGAATATGGCGGGGAAAACGGAAGAATAGAATTGCAATATGGTGATTATATAGCTATCGTGTCTAAACAGCGATTCGGAAACAAAGAACAGTGGCAGCTCACTGGGTTTAAAATAAAATCGGACGCAGAAAGGGAGTCTTACAACCCTCAAAGCTACGCGCCTTATTCCTCTGTTAGCCGTAATAAGGCGGTTGCCGATTTGAGCGCAAAGTTACAACAAAAAATCGAAAACGCAAACAACCACTCCAAAATAATTGACGAGAACGGCGAGCCGATGAAAGTTTATCACGGCAGCAGGAAAGCGGGATTTAGCGAGTTTTTAACTGACGATGGTCGCGAGGTTCGGAAAGGCTCATTTTTTGCAAAATCACGCGAGGTGGCGGCTGAATACGCGGACAGCGATAAGAGCACAGAAATAACAGGCACTGTAAATAATAATGGTATTTACGACATATTCCTAAATATTCGCAACCCACTCAAAGTAGAATGGGGTCATGGTAGTTGGTATGATACCAGCAATGCAGACTTGAGCGATGAACTTAGAGAGGCAGGCATCAAAACCATAGATCAATTGTCGGTTTTTGCCAAGAATAACGGTTATGGAGGCGTTGTTGTTTCAAACATTAAAGACCACCTCTTAAACACCATCTATACTAAAAATCCAAGCAGCGAAAGCACCGATGTCTTTATTGCTTTTAACCCCAATCAAATCAAATCCGCCACAGACAATAACGGCAACTTCGATGATGAGAGTGGGGACATACGCTTTCAGGTGGCTGAAAACAACCCCGCTGCGCACTTGGAAAATTCAGAAAACAATACTAACTTCGCAGAAGATTTTTACTATGGAAAAGGAAAATATAAAACCAGATTGGGTGACAGACGAACAATGGCGCATGATACCATACGCGAAGCATTGGGAGTCACAGAAAAGAGGGATGGAATATATCGCACGCTCGAAGCCGCCGACAATAGAGGAAGCGAGGGCGCAGTTTCAGCGTATAAACAGGCACAGGAATTTGGACATAATATACAACGATTAGCCAAAGAGAATGGCGTTTGGATTGATGAAAAACAATTATTATGGAAAAGAAATCGCACAAATGGATCTCGAACTCGGAAGCAGTGCTGCGAATAATATCGGAAAGGAAATTACCACTCGACTTCGAGAAAGCACAAGCGGAAACGCTAAGAAACTCACGAGATTTGAGCACGAAGACCTCGAAAAGCGAATCGCCTTTGAATACGCGAGAGAAAAAGGATATTGGATAGATGACTTGTATTCTCTCGGCGCACCTCTTAGTGGTGGCGGAAACGAAAACACATTAGCACTCGACACTAATAAGGGCGATTTGTATAAAAGCAACAATCTAAACAATTCCAACAACAGCATATATGAGTTGCTGCAGCAAATAAGCAATCATAATCTATTATTTCCTGAAACAAAATACGAGTTAGTCGGATTTACAGGTGTCGCTCCATCGGCAAGTGGACGAGTTCCGTACGTAGAGCCAATCTTTAGGCAGGCATATATTCCTAATGCGACGCAAGCAAGCGAAGAAGAAATAAGAGAGTTTATGGAGTCTAATGGATTTAAACAACGGTCGTCGTCGGAAACATCCGTCTTTACCAATGAAAAATATACCGTAGCAGACCTAAGACCGCGTAACGTACTGAAATCTACAGACGGAAATATTGCCGTTATTGATGATATTGTAACAAAAAACAGTGATAAACACCCCAAATAAGCAGGAACGCGGATAAGATAGCGGATTATACCAGACACAGAAAAGAAAGAGGCGCAAAAAGTTGGCGAAAAAAAAGGGGTTTACATTAGACGAAATCTTCAACAGGGTAAAGCCAAAGAACCCCGCAAAGAAGATACAAAAGGGGAAGATATTGCGGGCATATTGGTCGATGAATACAGACATCTAAAAAACACAATTGAAGAAATAGAAAAGAGGCGCGGAAAGAACTGTCTGCAACCGAAAATGCTTATGAGGAGCTTTCCAAAATATCGCCTAAGATACAGGCGAATACGGAAAGTGCCATTGAACGCGCAGTCATTCACTGCTTAATAGGGCGCAAGAACTATACGAAAAGCGACCCAAACAAGTAAGCCAAGACCTCAACACTTGCGGGACAGTGGGACATACAGTACGACTTTCCCTGTTGAGCTTGATTGGGGCTTATTGCAATTTGTGGCGGTGATTTTTTATATGGCACGTACTGCCCGACTTTCCCTGTTGAACTTGATTGTGAATTATTGTGGCACATTTTCATTTTGCGGTGTCGAGTGTAAGTTATGAATAATTTCCAACACCTCAAATTGCAAATGTGCCATTTTAAAAGAGATGTCTTAATTTTCTCTTAAATTATGGGAAATTTTCGGTTTTTTTGCGTATCTTCGCGAGGTTTTCGCGGTTATTAACACTTATTAACATCAGGTTTTTGATAAGTATTAACAAAATCAAAATAAATGTTATATATTTGCCGAACTTTTTTGGTCGTAATGATCGGAGTGTTAGTTTTCAAGCAGATTTTGCGAAACAATTGGAATATGACAGTATCGTTGGGTTTGATTGAGCGTTTTGTGGTGTGGGCTGTGTGTGCCCATAGCGTGGAAGTAGGGAAGAAACAGGGAAAGGGATGTACGGAGTGTGAGTTGTTTAATTGGATTTTTGAATAACAATTGAAATATAAATGAATAAGCCTGTTCGAGTGATTAACACGGTGGAAAGCGTTGCTTCACCCTTAAAGGGTGAAGGGGCACCCCCGTATGGGCTTCGGGCTTCGGGCTTCGGGCTTCGGGCTTCGGGCTTCGGGCTTCGGGCTTCGGGCTTCGGGCTTCGGGCTTCGGGCTTAATATGGTATAAGCCAAGACGTAGTTGCGTTCTGCGAC
>JAISPZ010000089.1 GCA_031274555.1 Bacteroidales bacterium
GGTGGCAAGATTTACAATAGTCTAATCGTCAATAATATGGCTAACAGGGGTTATGGCGTTTATGGTGAAGCGGGTTGCATTATGACAAACGCCACAGTAATTTATAACACCTTTGCTCCTATAGGCGTTCCTGTTCCGGGCACCGGTCCCAACATTGCTCAAAATGCCACCGACACCGCCAACTATTATCTTCATCAGGTGCATAGTGAAAGCGGAGTTGCTACTGCTACTTATGACGGTGATGTAAAAGTTCAGCTGACCGACTTTTATCTTGGCGCGACTGAGACGACGTGTCTTCAGTATTGTGTTTTCCTTGCGGGGATTGACTATACGATTAGTTCGAATATTGTTCGTCTTGTCGACAATTATCGGGACAGTTTGTGGACTTTAAAAGTTTATGGTACAGGTATAACAGGTAATGAAACGGGCAATAAAACCGTTCGTGAGTATTACGGTACGACTATAAAAGGACTCAGTCAGACAGGAGGCCATCAGAGCGATGAAGACTATTGCAACGGCACCAATAAATATATATTGTGTGAGGCTTTGGCAAGCGGTACGGACAACCATTTCGGTCATCTTTATCAGCGCAACAACATAATTGCTCCGAGAGAATCAACAGGAACAGATGGTACTATTCCTGACGATGATGTTTCTGTTTGCTATGTTTCCTGGTATGGCAGTTTAGCTTATAGCCAGTGGTTAGGTGGTAGTTTGCCTACCGAAGCTCAGTGGGAATTTGCTCTTCGTCGCAAAGACAGCGCACCTTTTCAATCACCTTCCAGTGCAGGTACTGCTATTGCCGATCAGTCTGAGTCTTTGTATAATTATGCATACGCTTACGCTGGTTATATATCAGGTTCTGTTGCCCCCGACTACGCATGGTACGAGTATAGCAGCAATGATGCGAGTACTCGAACTGCTTACGGCGTAAATACTATGCACAACCACAAAGTAGGCGAGAAAGAGCCTAACGGTTTAGGGTTATATGATATGAACGGCAATGTTTGGGAGTGGTGCGCGGACTTTTATCCGGAAAGTACTGATTATTTGCTTACGGATTATGTCGGTAACGATGGTATTGAGGGGAGTGTTGTTGTAAATCCTATTAACAATACTGTAGTCCACTCTAACTCTCTGCTCATCCGCATCACTCGCGGCGGCTACTGGGGCGGTGCTGGCGCCTACTTGCGTGCAGGCATTCGCAGCAGTGACTACCTGAGCTACCGCGGCCACGTTACTGGCTTCCGCCCCGCGTTCCTTTTCCCTTTTGCTCCTTAGTTCAATTAGAACTTGACTTTAAAGCAATAAAAAAAAGACAGGTGCGTTCTTGTTCAGGAGTGAGCTTGCGAACGACAAAATCAATTACGAGTTACGAATTACGAATTACGAATTGAGCCCAACAACAACGACATACCAAACAGTGGATACTAACCACCATCAATAAGAATTTTCACAAACAATAAATATGCACAAACAATTACGAATTACGAATTACGAAAACCAACAACCGTCACAAGCACAAACAATCAGGGCAAACGCATTATAAATATTTCATGCATATAATATCCTGATAATCAAATGTGGGATTTTTGCTATTTTTGCAAAAATTGACAAAATTCAGTTTTACAAATCACTGTATATCTGTCAGGTAATTTTATAATACGTTTGCTCTGAGGGAACGTTCTGTTATCCTTTTTTACAGAAAAAGCATCTGAAAAAGTGCCTTTTTTGGGGTCATTTCTAAGATTTTTCAGCAACATAAATTATAACTTCTCTAATTGGACATACACCTTGCCTGACCGCAGGTGCACGTCCAAAAATTTGTACCGACATAAAAAATTCGCTAACTTTGACAAATGCTTGCACTTTTCGTAGCAAGAAATATGTAAAACAATTTTATCATGCGAACAAATTTATTTATTATCTCGGCATTACTGCTGCTTTCTGGCTGCATAAGCAGAACGAACAACAATGCGCCTGTTATCGGAAAACCAGAAAATGTAAAAATTGAAAATCGTCTTTTAAGTCCTGAAGCACTTTGGGCGTTTGGGCGTCTTAGCGAAGTGGCAATTTCGCCCGACGAAAAACATATTGTATATGGTGTGCGCTACTATGACGTTGCCACAAATAAAGGAAACACAGACCTTTATGTTGCTAATGCGGATGGCACAAACGAAAGGCAAATTACAAAAACGCCCGCGAGCGAATTTAATGTCGTATGGCGTGGCAACAATAAAATTTATTTTTTACGCGGTACGGAAAATGGTGCGCAGATTTTTGAAATAAAACCTGACGGCAGTTGCGAGAAGCAGATAAGTGACGACAAAAATGGTATAGACGGTTTTCTGTTCAGCCCTGACGGAAAGAACATTGCGCTTATTAAACAAGTGCCGTATTACCACGATGCCAAAGATCGCTATCCCGATTTGCCACAAGCGAGTGGTCTTATCTTTAATGACCTTAATTATCGTCATTGGGACGAGTGGGTGACAACTATTCCTCACATATTTGTTGCCGCAATCGAAAAAGGAAAAGTATCTAAAAAAACGAAGGATTTGTTAGACGGAGAACGCTATGAAGCACCTGTAAAACCATTTGATGGAATTGAGCAAATATGCTGGAGTCCTGATGGAAAAAGCATCGTATATTCATCTAAAAAATTGACGGGAAAAGAGTATGCGGAAAGCACCAATACTGATTTGTATCTGTACAATATGGAAAACGGAACTACAAGAAATCTCACCGAAGGCTTTATGGGCTATGATAAAATGCCTCAATTTTCTCCTGACGGCAAATACCTCGCATGGCAGAGCATGGAACGTGACGGATATGAGAGCGATAAAAATCGTCTTTTCATAATGGATATGACAACGGAAGAGAAGCAAGATCTTACCAAAGATTTTGACCAAAATGTTGATATGTATTTCTGGAAACCTGCGACAACAGGCTCTATTTACTTTATAAGCAACCATCACGCTTTGAGTCAGATTTATTGCTTAAATGCCACCGCCACAACCGCCACAACCACAAATGTCGCCCTCATCCCAAAGATGATTACAGACGGTGTTCACGACTATGTTCAAGTAATTCCCACCGAAAACAAACTTTTCGGCGTTCGTCAGTCGATGAGCAGTCCGAATGAACTCTACGCAATCAACGAAGAAACAGGAGAGCAAAATCAGATTACTCATATTAACGACGACCTGCTTGCGCAGATGGACTTTGGGACGGTGAAAGAACGTTGGATAAAGACGACTACAGGCGAAATGATGCACACCTGGGTAATTTATCCGCCTTATTTTGACGAAACAAAAGCCTATCCAACCTTACTCTATCTGCAAGGAGGTCCACAAAGTACGATAAGTCAGTTTTGGAGTTACCGATGGAATTTCCAAATAATGGCGGCAAACGGCTATATCATTGTTGCTCCCAACCGACACGGAGTTCCGGGCTTTGGTCAAAAGTGGAATGAGCAGATTAGTGGCGATTATGGCGGACAAAATCAAAAAGATGTGCTTGTTGCAATTGACGAACTTAGCAAAGAAAAATATGTTGATAAGGATAAACTCGGCTGCGTTGGCGCGAGTTATGGCGGATTTTCCGTCTATTGGATGGCAGGACATCACCAAAAAAGATTTAAAGCATTTATTGCCCACGACGGCATGTTTAATTTTGAGCAGCAGTACTTGGAAACAGAGGAAATGTTTTTTGATAATTGGGATATTGGCGGACCGTATTGGGATAAAAATAATGCTGTTGCGCAACGTTCTTACGCGCAGTCGCCACATCTCTTTGTTCAGAATTGGGACACCCCTATTCTTATTGTTCATGGCGAGAAGGACTATCGTATTCTTGCTTCGCAGGGTATGGCTGCCTTTAATGCTGCCATATTGAGAGGTGTCACTGCTGAATTACTTATTTTCCCTGACGAAAATCATTGGGTGCTTAAACCTCAAAACAGCATTTTGTGGCAACGCAGATTTTTCAAATTTCTTGATACGCACGTAAAGAAACTTTCTTCGGAGGAGTTGCAGGAAGCGTATTATGCGGAAAAAGATACCGCGTATGCAACTAATGCAAACGAAGAAAAAGAGCGCAATACGGAAACACAAGTGTCGCAATAACTCCAAATGTTATTAAAACTTTTCTTTACATTCATTAAAATCGGCACGTTTACTTTCGGTGGGGGCTATGCCATGCTTACGCTTGTGAAACGTGCCGTTGTAGAAAAAAATAAATGGATTGAAGAAAAAGAGTTTTTAGATATGATTGCGCTTGTGCAAAGTTTGCCGGGCGTTTTCGCCGTAAATACAGCCCTTTATGTGGGGCGCAAAACTTCGGGAATAAAAGGCAGTATCGCCGCAATGTTTGGAGCAATTATTCCATCCGTAATCATCATTCTTTTGCTCGCAATCTTTGGTAGTGCGTACAGAGATAACGAAATTGTAGAGAAAGTTTTTAAGGGGATTAGACCCTGCGTTGTGGCACTTATTCTCGCACCCGCTGTAACGATGATACGCTCGGCAGGCATATCGTGGAAAAATATTTGGCTTCCAATAGTCGCAATTGCGTTAGTCGGATTTCTCAACGTATCGCCCGTGTACGTCATAGTTGGTGCTGCTGTTGCAGGTGTGGCGGTTTCGCTCTTAAAGCGAGATGTAAAATGAAATTCCATGCTTATAAATGGGGCATTCCCCCGCCCTCGCAGGCTCGTGCGGGGTCGGGCTTTCACTCCAATCTTTTTGCCTCGCAAGCTCGGCAAAAAGGATTTCCGCTCAATCCCTAATGCAGCAGAGCGTAAAACGACCATCAGCACTCAGCACAAACAATAATCGCGTCAGCCATAATTGACAATTAACAATTAACAATTGACAATTGACAATATCCCAAATGTACATAAAATAAAGAAATACCATCCGAAAATTAAAAATGATTTGTAATTTTACAAAAAATATAGATACCCGAATACAAAGTGACACAGTAAATGACAAAATACCATGTCTGAAACACAAAACATAGAATACAAGTCCGTTTGGAAAGATGAATACTTGCGCTGGATATGTGGCTTATGAAATAAATACTTAGAAACAGTCCCATAATTGGCTCAATTGGCTCATAATTGGCTCATAATTGGCTCAATTGGCTCATAAAAATTAATAAATTTCCAAAATTAGACGATGGAATATATTGCAAATAATTGCTTTGAATTAGTCAATTAATAGGTTTTAGCAAAGTGCTTGTTACGAAATATAAGTTAGCGGATAAACTCAAGTTGTATCATTCTATTTCACAAAAAATGACAAAAATCAGAAAGAAAATAATTGTTTCTGTGACGAGCGACCTTGTCACTGATAATAGAGTTCAGAAGGTTTGTACGACTTTGTACGAAAATGGTTATGACGTTCTGCTTATCGGCAGAAAGCTAAAAAAAAGCAAACCAATTTCTCGTCCGTACAAAATAAAGCGATTTTGTCTTCTATTCAATAAGTCGGCATTATTTTACGTGGAATATAATATCAGACTTTTTTTCTTTTTACTTTTTTCAAAAGCAGATTTATTTTTATCTAACGACACCGATACACTTCCTGCGAATTATTATGCGGCGAAAATTCGCCGTAAACCACTTGTTTTTGACGCGCATGAGATGTTTCCCGAAGTGCCAGAACTTGCGGATAGACCATTTGTAAAAAATATTTGGACAAAAATAGAAAATAGAATTTTTCCACATCTGAAAAATAGTTATACCGTCTGTAAGTCCATAAGTGACGAGTATTATAAAAGATATGGTATAAAAATGGAAGTGGTGAGAAATATTCCCATACGTGCGTCCGTTGTAGAACATCCGTCTGTTATCGAACATCCGTCTGTTACCGAACCGTCTGCCGTAGAATGTACGCAAACTTCAATAGTCGAACAAATAAGAAATCAAAAATCATCAGGGAAAAAAATAATCATCTATCAGGGAGCGGTAAATATTGGTAGAGGAATTGAAAAAATTATTGACACGATGTCACTGTTACCCGACTTTATATTTTACATTGTGGGTGACGGTGATATTTTGCAATCATTAAAGGAAAAAGTCGCCGATAACACGCAGATTGTTTTCACAGGCAGTGTGCCCGCAGACGAACTGCGATTTATCACAAAAGAAGCAGATGTAGGGGTAAACATTCTCGAAAAGAAAGGACTTAACTATTATTACTCTTTGCCAAATCGTATTTTTGATTATATGAGTGCGGGTATTCCTGTGATAAGTACGGATTTTCCTGAAATCAGAAATATAGTAGAAAAGTATAATACAGGCATCCTGATAACGCACTACGAACCCGAATATCTTGCCTCTGTAATAAAACAAACTTCGTACGACAAGCCACTTGTCAAATGTGACGAATTCTCTTGGGAAAAAGAGTCCGAAAAAATAATCGAAATGCTAAAAAAAATGTAATTTTGTAAAAACATAACAAATAACAGATATATGGTGTTTTGGAAGTCTAAATTAGAGTCGGAAGTAAGCGATAAAGTTGCTTATGTGACGTACATCATTCCACAGTTTGCAGCTGCATACAAAATGAATTTTCCACAAGCATATCAGTACTTAAAAAAATATGGTGGACTAGATTATATTTTCAAAAATTGGTGGGCATTGCACACTGATTCAGATTATTGGGCTTTGCGAAGTATTTATGATATTTGTTATCAGAATGGAGGATTGAGATAGTGAAAGTTTATCATGGGGGATACATTGAAATTGACGAAATAGATTTATCTAAAAGTCTGCCACGAAAAGATTGTTGAAAATTTGATGTTAGATTTTAAAATATCAGAAGATATTGCATCTGATATGTTTTTCAATTCAAAAACTTTTGCTCAAATTTCAGACGATAAAAAATTACACAATAAATCTTGGCAAAATATTTGGCAGAAAATCTATAAAATGCTGAAAAAAGAACTCCAACAAAGCCTGTAAATTATTTTCTGTTGAAAGTTATCGGCAGTGTATGACGTACAGCCACTGCTCTGCCGTTCCGGTGAGCAGGTATCCATTTGGGCATATTTTGTACAACACGAATTGCTTCTTTGTGAAAAGCAGTGTCGCCTGTACTGCGTACAATTGCAATGTCGCGAATGGTGCTGTCTTTGCTCACTGTAAATTGGACGTAAACAACCTCTTTTTTCTTTGTCACAGCCTCAGATGGATAACGAAGTTCACTTTTCAGATACTTTTTAAGCTCTTTGTTACCGCCCGGGAAAGCAGGCATTTTCTCTACAGTGTGGGCTGTCTTCTCCACACCAACACCGTTGGCAGCAACTGTAGCAAAAAGCAAGATTAAAAAAAAAGTTTCTTCATGAATTTTAGATTTCGCAAATGATTTCGCAAATGTAAATAAAGTTTTTTATAATCTCAAACTTCGTAGCAGGGCTATCAGGACAAACGCATTTTAAATATTTTACGCATATAATATCCTTATAATCAAATGTAGGCTTTTGCTATTTTTGCAAAAATTGATAAAATTCAGTTTTACAAATCACTGTATATCTGTCAGATAATTTTATAATGCGTTTGCCCAAAAAGCCGATTTCTCGAAAAAAAGTTGTAATTTTGCGTGGCAAAATTTATTTAGAAGTATGGCATTAAATTTTATAGACTTATTCGCAGGTGCAGGTGGCTTGTCCGAAGGCTTTATTCGGGCGGGCTATACGCCTATGGCGCACATCGAAATGAATAACTATGCCTGCGATACGCTAAAAACTCGCGCCGCTTTTCATTGGTTGAAGACCAACAACCAACTGCAAAAGTACAAAAAATATCTCTACGAAAAACAGGAAAAAGAAGACGGCAGCAAACTTTGGGAACAAGTTCCCAAATCGGTAATCGATGCCGTCATTCGGGAAGCAATCGGCGAAGACACAATCAACGGCATTTTTGAAAAAGTAGATAAACTGATTGGGAAAAAGAAAGTTGATATTGTCGTTGGCGGTCCGCCTTGTCAGGCGTATTCCGTTGCAGGTCGCGCCCGAATGGGCAAAGCCGTACAAGACGACCCCCGCAACGAACTTTACAAATACTATGTTAAGTTTTTGGAACGCTACCAACCCAATATGTTTGTTTTTGAGAATGTTTTAGGCATTCGCACCGCCAAAAACGGAGAGCCGTTGGCGGACTTAAAACGTCTTGTAAGAGAATTGGGTTATGAAATGGATTTGAAAATTCAAATTGCTTCCGAACACGGCGTGTTACAAAACCGACAACGGGTTATCATTGTGGGTTGGAAGACCCACAACGCAAAAGGCAAGCCCACGAAATACCATTATCCTGAATTGTCAAAAGAAGAAACACCGTACAAAGTTTTGCCCGATTTGTTCATTGATTTGCCTATTAGGAAACACGGCGAAGGTCAGTTGTGTGCACCTGTTGAATACACCAAGCCGCTTTCCAAAATGGAATATTTGGAAAAATCGCAAATCCGCAACGCTGATTTTGATTTTACCACACAGCATATTGCCCGCCCAAACAACGAGAACGACCGCGAAATTTACAGAATGGCGGTTGAAATGTGGTTTAACGATTGTAAAAGAATAGATTACTCAAAAATTCCTGCCCACCTGCAACACCACAAAAATAAGGAAACATTTCTTAATCGGTTTAATGTAGTTAATCACGATGGTTATTGTCATACTGTTGTTGCACACATAGCAATGGACGGTCATTATTATATCTACCCCACTAAAAATCCGACAATAGAAAATGTACGCTCAATAACCATACGCGAAGCCGCCCGCCTGCAATCATTCCCTGATGATTTTTATTTTGAGGGCAGCCGAAGCGCAGCATTTAAACAAATTGGCAACGCTGTTCCGGTGGTGTTGGCTCATAAAATTGCAGTCGAACTAAAAGAACAGTTATAAGCCCATGGATTACAGAAACATAGAAACGACCGCCGCCGAGCCGTATGCATCTTCAATGATACAAACATTTCGGGCTATAGGGTACAATTTGGAAACCGCAGTAGCCGATGTTATTGACAACTCAATTTCTGCCTTTTCAAAAAACATATACCTTAACTCCGAATGGAAAGGTGGCGAATCCGTTATTACTATTTTAGACGATGGCATTGGTATGAACAACGATGAACTTGTTCAAGCAATGCGACCGGGCGCAAAGAATCCGTTAGATGAAAGAAACGAAAAAGATTTGGGGCGTTTCGGTTTGGGATTAAAAACAGCCTCATTTTCGCAATGCAAAAAACTTATTGTAGTCAGCAAAAAAGCAGGTTTTACCCCTATTTATTGGATTTGGGATTTAGATTATGTCAATAAAACAAGCAAATGGGAACTTATCAGGTATCCTATTCCAGAAGAATTTTCACACGCGCTCGACAAATTAGAATCTGGTACGCTTGTAGTTTGGACTGAATTAGACAGAATTATTCCGCCCGACACTTCGCCCTCAAATGAAATAGCCAAAGACAAATTTTTGGCTCAAATGGATAAGGTAAAACAGCACCTTGCAATGACCTTTCACAGATTTATCGAAGAAAGAACTGTTAAAATACATTGTTGGGGACACGAAATAAAACCGTGGAATCCGTTTTTGCATACGGAAACGGCAACACAGTCATTTCCAGAAGAATTTATCGGCGAAGCAGTAATGAAAGGTTATGTTTTGCCGCACAAGTGCCACCTTACCGAAGAAACATATCAATACGCCGATGGCATAAACGGTTGGACTAATCAGCAGGGATTTTATGTTTATCGTGGCAAACGCTTAATGATTGCGGGCGATTGGTTAGGATTATTCAGAAAAGAAGAACATTATAAATTGGTACGCGTACAGATAGATTTGCCCAACAAGTTAGATTCCAAATGGCAGATTGATATTAAAAAATCAACTGCCCGCCCGCCACTTTCGTGTCGGGAACAAATCAAATCGTATGCAAAGACAGTGCGCAATCGTGGCGTGGAAGTTTTCAGACACAGAGGCAAAATTCTGACAACCAGAAAACAACAGGAATTTCAACCCCTTTGGCTTGAAAAGAAACAGGGACAAAAGTATTCATTCATAGTAAATCGCGACCATTTAATGATTGCCGAACTGAAACATTTGGCAGAATCCGAGCCAAGCAAGGCAATAGAATATCTTTTGCGTTTTGTAGAAGAAACTGTACCAACAAAATCGGTTTTCATTAGAGAATCCGAGCAGGGCGAAACGGCAGAGCCGTTTGAAGAAACAAATTTGGAAGTTGTTAAAACAATGATTAGACAAATTTATAACGCTCAAAAAGCGAGCGGGAAAAATACAGAGCAAATTAAAATTTTGCTTGCCAATATGGAGCCGTTTAACAATTTCCCTGAACTCATAGAAATAATAGAAGAAATATGATTGATAAAGCATTAAATATTTGCAGGGCAATAATAGGCGAAAAGGCAAGTGTTACCGATGACGAAATAAACAGTGCTATTGAGCAATGTTTATCAATGCCGTTATTTTCAACAATCGACAAGGAACAACTTCATATTGAGTTGATGAGGTTGTACAATGTTCGTCAAGAAGCATATAAAATGCTTTTTGACAGCGAAAGAAATACGCCTTGGCTGTTGGATTTTAAGGCAAATCACCAGAAAAGCGATTGGAAGTTTTGGAACAGGTACACAACCTATTTGCAAAACACCAAAAACTTTGCCCCCAAAGTTATTGATGAAATAGACCGTTTGACAGACGATATTTTAGATAAACTTTACGACCCAACAATTAGAGATGTAAAAGGCATTGATAAAAAAGGGTTAGTTGTCGGACAAGTACAGTCAGGAAAAACAGCCAATTACACAGGGCTGATTTGCAAAGCCGCTGATGCAGGTTTTAACTTGATTATTGTTTTGGCAGGCTTGCATAACAATCTACGCAGTCAGACACAACACCGTTTGGACGAAGACTTTTTAGGTTTCGACACAGAACACGAAAGAGCGTGGAAAAACAACGGCACAAACAGAATTGGCGTTGGAGTGTTAGACAACAACAATACCGCCATTTCAATAACTACAATCAAATCTGATTTCAAAAAATCATTAACCGATAGTGCAGGCGGAATAAGTTTTGATGTTCCTAATCCTATACTGCTTGTTGTTAAGAAAAATTCAACGGTTTTGAAACGCCTTAATACTTGGTTGCTTTCTCAAGCACAGGAAATTAACGGCGAAAAGAGAATTACAAACAAATCACTTTTGATTATTGATGATGAGGCGGATAACGCCTCAATCAATACAAAAAAAGCAGACGAAACCCCGACCGCGATAAACGGTTGTATAAGAAAAATTGCAAGCCATTTTTACCGTTTCGGTTATGTTGGTTACACGGCTACGCCGTTTGCCAATATCTTTATTCCACTTGATAAGGACGATTTGTTTCCGCGCGACTTTATCATAAACCTGCCTGCACCAAGCAATTATATAGGAGCAGAAAAAATCTTCGGCACTTCGTTGGAAGCAGATGACACAAACGATGACCTTTTGCCTGTCGTACGAAAGATTAATGATTATTTGGAGTTTTTTCCTGACAGACATAAAAAAGACGATTCAACGCCCGATTCTTTGCCTGAATCGCTGCAAACAGCAATTAAATGTTTCATTGTTACTTGTGCTGTCCGTATTGCACGAGGGCAGGAAAACAAACACAATTCAATGCTGATACACATTTCGCGTTATCTGATTTGGCAAAACTCATTGAAAGATGTAATAGACAATTTGTTTAACTTCTACAAACGAGGCATTGAACAAGAGGACAAGGGAATTTTGGAACAGTTCAGAGCCATTTTTGAAGTTGATACCGACAATTACACTTCTTATTGTACCACAACGCAAAACATCTTAAATTCCTCATTTAGAGATATTGACAGTAAAATGAAAGTGCATAAGTGGGAAGAAATTAAACCCTGTTTGTACAAAGCCGTTCAGAAAATAAAGGTAATGTCTATCAATGGAAAATCCGCTGATGCTTTGGAATATTACGAAAACGAAAAGACAGGTATTTCAATAATTGCAATCGGCGGCGACAAACTTTCACGAGGCTTGACATTAGAGGGGCTTTCAGTTAGTTATTTTTTGCGTGCCTCAAAAATGTACGATACTCTAATGCAAATGGGGCGTTGGTTTGGCTATCGACCGGGTTATGTAGATTTGTGCCGTTTATTTACAAGCAGCGAACTCAACGAGTGGTTTAGGCACATTACAATGGCAAGCGAAGATTTGCGGGAAGAATTTGATGCAATGTGGAACGCCAAAGCAACACCGGAAAAATACGCTTTGAAAGTGCGTACCCACCCCGGACAACTGCAAATTACAGCAATTACCAAAATGCGGAATGTTGATAGAATACAAGTTTCGTGGTCAGGGCGATTGGTAGAAACATACAAGTTGCTAACCAACAAAGGAATTATTCATAAAAACCTGATAGCAACACAGAACTTTCTTTCAAAGTTGGGTAAGCCTGTTATTAAACAAAGTAAAGATTATTTGTGGACAAATGTTTTGCCAGCCGATATTTGTAAATTCTTTTCAGAATTTACTGTTGCCCCTGAAATCAGTAAAGTTGATTTAACGCTTATCAGTAATTTTATTCGCAAACTCAATCAATCAGATGAACTTTTATCGTGGCGCGTGGCTTTGATGAACAAAGCCAATGCAACCAAAAAATTTGAACTGTCAAGTCAGATTATTTCAGGTTGTTTCACTCGTAACACAGCAGGCGACACTGATACTTATGTAATCAAGAAAAACCATATTGTTGGAAATCCAACAGATGAATTTATTGATATAGAACAAGACGAATTAGACAAGGCACTGCAAGTTTCAAAACAGGATAAGGATTGGAAAAAGACATATCCGAAACCGAAACTTGTACGCGAAGAATACAGAAGTGTAAATAATCCACTGTTAATTATTTATCCGCTCGACCCGTTAAGTGCAAATCCAAAAGACGACAAAGGCAATCCTATCTTGGACAAAGTAATTTTCAATTCAGATGACGATGTGATAATTGGTTTTGCAATAGTATTTCCAAAAAGCAACACGGAACATACTGTAGAATTTGCTATCAACACCGCATTGGCAAACGAATATTATCAATCAGAGATTGATTTTGATAATAATGACGATAATTTAGAAGACGGTGAATAATGACATTCTAGATATTTGGGCAAATATAGAGCAGTCCAACGAAACAGGATTGTTAAAACGGTTGTACTCTAACGACTCGGAACTGTATATTTACGCTGTCTTTCAAAATCCAGAAAGATTTTGCGGCATTGCTTTGTCTTTCGACAAAAACATTCGTATTGACATTTCAGCGTTTTCTAATTTGCGTGATTTGCAAGTTACTTTGGCACAAGACAATTCTTTTATTAACAACAATATGCTTGTTGTCAAATTGTTGCACTATCAAAGTCGTGATGTCTTTGCGATAATGTGCGAAAATATGATACAGTCCGTTTTGTCGCTGCGCTCTGAAAAACAGGTTGTAAGAACGATTATTAACCAACTCGAAAAGTGGCAAACGCTTTTTGAGAAACTAAAAGGCGAAGGGCTTAACTCCGCAGAGCAGCAGGGACTATATGGCGAACTGCACTTTTTGCAAAAGTATCTTGCCAAACAAGATGCCGTTTGCACTCTCAATTCGTGGGTAGGAACAGATAAGGAAGTACGCGATTTTCAGTATAACGATTGGGCTGTAGAAGTAAAAACCACCGCAGGCAACAATCACCAAAAAGTTAGCATTAGCAGTGAGCGGCAACTTGATGAAACCCTTTTGGAAACTTTGTTTTTGTTTCATTTGTCTGTTGAGGCAGCCAAGAAAAACGGCGAAAGTTTGAACGCGAAAGTTAGTGCAATCCGTGAAACATTACAGGATAATGTTTTAGCACT
>JAISPZ010000114.1 GCA_031274555.1 Bacteroidales bacterium
ACGTTGGCGCGGGCGTGTGTCCCGGGGGGGGCCCGGGGGGGGGGGCGCGTGGGGCCGGCCCGCCCGCCGGGGGGGGGCCGGGGGGGGGGGCGGCGGTGGCGAGCGAAGCAGAAGCGGCGGTGGCATAAGCTGTGGCAGGCGCAGGCGGCGGGGCGGCGGTGGCATGAGCTGTGGCAGGCGCAGGGGAAGGGGCGACGGTGGCGAGCGAAGCAGAAGCGGCGGTGGCGGAAGGCGTGGCGGCGGTGGCGGGCGAAGCAGAAGCGGGGGGCGCGGGGGAAGGGGCGGCGGTGGCGAGCGAAGCAGAAGCGGCTACGGCATAAGCTGTGGCAGGCGCAGGCGGCGGGGCGGCGGTGGCGAGCGAAGCGGAAGCAGCGGTGGCGGAAGGCGTGGCAACAGTGGCGGGCGAAGCAGAAGTGGCGGTGGCGGAAGGCGTGGCAGCAGTGGCGGGCAAAGCAGAAGTGGTGACGGGTTTGGCAGATATGACGGAATGAGCGGGATTGTTTCGAGGAAAGGAAAGAGAGGTAGGAGTAAGTGTGTCGAGTCGAAAGACAGGGTACACCACCCACTGTCCGTGCCCATGATAAGTTATATCTCCGCCCCTGTCCACCTGCACCACTTCGGCATCTTTTGCGAGCATATTTGAGAGATGACCACTTTTGCCAAGCGTATAGACGTGCGGGTGTTGTACAAAAAACAAGCGGTGTGGCAATGTGTCTGTGCCTTGTCTGCGCTCATTGCGCAATGCTTCCATCTCTTTTGTCTGCAACGCCCATGCCGAGCGGTAGTCCATTTGTCCTAAATCTACAATTTCAACTCTATTCATAATCAACAATTTGTGTCATCCGTAATTCGTAATTCGTAATTCGTAATTGACTTTGCAGCAACCGTAATTCGTAATTCGTAATTGACTTTGCAGCAGCCGTAATTCGTAATTCGTAATTCGTAATTGACTTTGTGTCAGCCGTAATTGACAATTGACAGTCGCGTCAGCCGTAATTGACAATTGACAATTAACAATTGACAATTAACAACGTAATTCGTAATTGAATTTGCGTCAGCCAATTCTACATTCTAAATTCTACATTCTACATTCTATTCCACATTCTATTCTGCATTTCAGCGAATTAACAATTGACAGTCGCGTCAGCCGTAATTCGTAATTCGTAATTCGTAATTGAATTTGCGTCAGCCAATTCTACATTCTACATTCTAAATTCTACATTCTACATTCTATTCCACATTCTATTCTGCATTTCAGCGAATTGACAATTGACAATTAACAATTGACAATTATTTTGCGCGTTGCTGCGTTAGGGATAGAACGGAAATCCTTTTTTGCAGCGCGTGGTTCGTGGGGAGGCAAAAAAGATTGGAGTGATAGCCCGACCCCGCACGAGCTTGCGAGGGCGGGGGAACGCCCAATTCTAAATTCTACACTCTAAATTCTACATTCTATTCTGCATTTTAGCGAATTGACAATTGACAATTAACAATTGACAATTATTTTGCGTGTTTTTCCGCATGATAGCTCGACCTCACAAAAGGACCACTTTCAACATGGCGAAAACCTTTTTCAACACCTGCCTGCCTGTAACGCGCAAACGTGTCAGGATGTACATATTCACTCACAGGAATATTTTTTGCGGACGGCTGCAGGTATTGACCTATCGTCATCACGCTGCAACCCGCTTGCAGCAAGTCGTCCATCGTCTGTAATATCTCTGCTTCTGTTTCGCCAAGTCCAAGCATTATACCACTTTTCGCAACAAGACCTCTCTCTGCAATATGCTTTAATACTGCGAGCGAAACGTTATATGTGGCGCGGGAACGGACTGCTGGCGTTAAGCGTTTTACAGTTTCAAGATTGTGTGAAATCACTTCGGGCTTCGCGTCAATCACTATGTCCAATAAATCTACTCTGCCCTGAAAATCAGGAATAAGCGTTTCCATCGTCACCGCAGGACAAGCCTTTTTTACTGCGCGAATAGTCGCTCCCCAATGATTTGCGCCCAAATCGGGTAAATCATCTCTGTCCACAGAAGTCAGTACCACGTGTTTAAGTTTTAATTTTTCAATCGACTCGGCAATCGCAACAGGCTCGTCGCTGTCAAGTGGCAGCGGTTTTCCTGTCCTCACATTACAGAACTTGCATGCTCTTGTGCAAATATCTCCACCTATCATAAGCGTTGCGGTGCCACAACCATGACATTCTGCGCGATTAGGGCAAAGTCCGCTTTCACAGATAGTATGCAACGAATTTTTATTTACGATTTGCCTTATTTTAAGCGAAAGCTCCCCTTTGGGCAACTCTATACGCAACCATTCTGGTTTTCGCTGTAACATGGTATTTTTTCTCATATTCTTACTAATAAACACACGCTTTCTACGTGAGCGGTATGGGGGAACATATCCACAGCACGATGACGGACGACTTTGTATTTTTCGGAAAGACGTTCGAGGTCACGTGCTTGTGTGGCAGCATTGCAACTTATGTAAACTATACGTTCGGGAGCTATACGCAAAAGCATTTCAACCACGCTCAAATGCATTCCCTCGCGCGGAGGGTCGGTTATAATGACGTTCGGATGTCCGTTTTTTTCAACAAATTCATCCGTCAGCACCTTTGCCATATCACCGTAAAAAAAATCAACATTATCAATACTGTTGTCCCGCGCATTTACAGTTGCATCTTTTATTGCTTCTTCTACATATTCGATACCGACAACTTTCTTCACACTTCTTGCGACAAACAAGGCGATTGTTCCTGTTCCTGTATAAAGGTCATATACCACATCATCATTTTTCAACGAAGCCATTTCAGCCGCAATACTGTATAGATGATACGCTTGAGTAGAATTTGTCTGATAAAATGATTTGGGGCTTATGTGAAATTTCAACTTTTGGTTAGCGTCACCGAATGTGGGCATTTCGGCAGTCAAACATTTTTCACCCGAATAATGAATTGCTTCCAAGTCCCCTATACTGTCATTTACTTTATCGTTTACGATATAATATAGAGAAGTAACCTGTGGAAATTTTTCGGCAATCGCATTGAGCATATTTCCTATTGCTTCTTTATCGTGCTTGCTCACTACGATTATGACCATGAAATTTTCGCCTACGTTGCGAATAATCATATTGCGTAGAGAAAAGTCTTTGCTTTGACGGTCGGGCGTGTCGCGCGAAGTTTCGCCATCAGTAGTGGTATTAACTGAAATATTTGGTTCGTCTTGTCCGTTCTGTCTGTTCGGTCTGCGGGCATCATAAAATCCATACCCATTCTGCAACGCATACTGTTTAACAAAAAGACGAATGTCATTGCTTAACTCCGGCTGCAAATAGCAATATTCAATATCAAGAATTTTATCAAATCTGCCCGGAAGATGAAAGCCCAGCGCGGCAACATCTTCAATAGCAGGTTCTTCACCGTCTGCAAGCGGATTTACGAACCATTTGCGCGGAGCAAAAGTATATTCAAGTTTGTTTCTAAAAAAAAATATTTCAGGAGAACCAAGAATATTCTCACTCTCGGGAAGTTCCACTTTACCAATGCGTTCCAATTGGTCACGCACTTGCTTCTGCTTAAACTTTAACTGTTCGTCATACTTTAAATGCTGCCACTTACATCCTCCGCAAACGCCAAAATGCTTACAGCGAGGCTCAATCCTCTTTTTGGACGGTTCTTTGATACGCAAAACCCGTCCCTCCATATAATTACGCTTTTGCCGTCCAACTTCGACATCTACAATATCTTCGGGCGCAGTAAATGGAACAAAAAGAACTTTGTCATCTATTTTAGCGATACATTTGCCTTCTGCAACAGCTTCAAGCATCAGTACGTCTGTAAGCATTTTTCTTTTTTTTATATGCATATTTATTGTTTTTTTACAGGTCAGATGGAAATGTTCGGTTGTCGTGCTCGTTTCATCAAAAGCAAAAATACAATAATCTCACCAAAATTTGTCTGCGAAAGCGATCAATTCTTGATTTTTTAGTTTTATAGCGAACCGACAGTGGAATTTAACCCAAATTCACGCCAAAATTCGTTAAATTTGCTTCTAACTAAAAACAAATGCTAATATGGAACTCAAAGGATCAAAAACAGAAAAAAATCTTTTAACGGCTTTTGCTGGTGAATCACAAGCCAAAAATCGCTATACATTCTTTGCAAAAGTGGCAAAGAATGAGGGCTACGAACAGATTGCCGCGATTTTTGAAGAAACCGCAGCGCAAGAACAACAACACGCTAAAATGATTTTCAAGCATCTTCAAGGTGGCATGGTTGAAATCACCGCTACTTATCCAGCGGGCGTTATTGCCGACACCGCTTCTAACCTGCTTGCCGCTGCTATGGGCGAAAAAGAAGAATATGAAGAGATGTACCCGACTATGGCAAACGTTGCTGAAGAAGAAGGATTTCAGGACATTGCAGTTATGTTTCGCATGATTGGCAAAGCCGAAACACATCATGAGGAACGTTTTCTCAAACTGCTCAAAAACGTCAAAGAAGATGCTGTTTTTCAGCGTGGCGACAAAGTTTATTGGTACTGCCGCAAGTGCGGATATGTACATTATGGAGCAGCAGCACCAATGAAATGCCCTGCATGCGGACATCCGCAAGCATATTATCAACTAAAAGTATTAGAATACTAATTGGATTACGTAATCCTTACAGCAGGACTTATCTGCCTTATTGTCGGACTAATCGGCTGCATTATTCCTGCAGTCCCTGGTCCGCCAATAAGTTGGGCAGGTATGTTTTTGCTCAAATTTACAAGTGAATATTCCGACACAATCGGTACAGAATGGCTTGTTATTTGGGCAGTGATAGTAATTGCTGTCACCGTTGCCGACTTTATTTTGCCAGCGATGATTACTAAAAAAATGGGTGGTTCAAAATCCGGTATGTGGGGTGCGACAATAGGGACAATAGTTGGACTTTTTTGTCTGCCTTGGGGCATTTTGTTCGGTCCGTTTTTCGGCGCATTTGTGGGTGAGAAAATTCATGGTACAAAGGGGAAACAAGCGTGGAAGTCAGCACTTGCCTCGTTTCTTGGCTTCCTGCTTTCGACAGGATTGAAATTGACGACGTGCCTTATAATGACTTTTCATTATTTGAAGGTGGTTATATCGGATGTATGGGCGATAATGTAACAGCGGAGTGCAAGTGATACAAAAAAAACACTAAAATGACTAAAAGTAAGAAAAAAAGTTTCCTAACCCAATTCAAAGAATTTGCCATGCGCGGCAACGTTATTGATATGGCGGTCGGTATAATTATCGGTGGCGCGTTCGGCAAAATAGTAAGTTCTATCGTTACGGATATTATTATGCCACCTGTCGGGTTGCTTATCGGCAATATGGATTTTTCTAAAATGAAATGGGTGATGAAAGAAGCGGTAGAAGAAAGCGGTAAAATAATAACACCCGAAGTAACACTCAATTACGGTGAATTTATCAACACCATCATCAATTTTATAATTATTGCATTTTCAATCTTTATCGTCATCCGCACCATCAACAAGGTAGAGGAAAGGGCGAAACATCTGATAGAAGGCGACACCAACAAGGACGAAGCCACTCCCCCACCACCTCCAACTAACGAAGAAGTTCTCCTCACCGAAATCAGGGACTTGCTGAAAGAACAGAAAAAATGAATAATCTACTAACGATTAAGGAAGCCAGCGAATGGGCTACAGACTACATTGGCAGGAATGTTACGCCCTCCAATATCTCTTATCTTGTTCAGTACGGACGCATAAAAAAAATAGGCGGAAACGTTTCTCAACTTGACCTGATGGATTATTACAAATCTTATAACGGTTCGCGAGAAACAGTTTTTAAAGAACGTCTTGGCAACGACCTTAATTGGGCTTTATCATTTGACCAATACAAAGAGGCAGAAACTACTAAGCATGTTCATCGTTTACACCCATATAAAGGTAAATTTATCCCACAGTTAGTTGAATATTTTTTGGATGACCACACAGATAAATTCAAAACAGAAACATATTTTAAAAAAGGCGATATAGTACTTGACCCCTTTGCCGGTAGTGGCACAACGATGGTTCAAGCGTGCGAATTGGGAATGCACGCCGTTGGTATTGATGTTTCAGCCTTTAATACATTGATAAGCAATTGCAAAGTTGCAAAATACGACCTTGCAGATATTCAATATGAAATAACACGCCTGACGAAAGAATTAGAATATTTTATTAAAAATTCAAATGTTATTGAATTTGAAGAAAGGTTACTGCAAGAGTTAAATATATTTAATACTCAATATTTTCCTGTACCAGATTATAAATATCGTCTAAGAAACGGTGAAATCAACGAAATGAAGTATGGAAAGGAAAAAGAAAAGTTATTTTTACCAATATTTGAACGTTTGATTAATCAACACAATATAAAATTACGTCAAGAAGCAAATTCTACCTTCTTGGATAAATGGTACTCCCAACATATACGTTATGAAATTGATTTTGTTTTTGAAGGGATAAAAAAAATAAAAAATGACAAAACGAAAAGAATTGTCAGCGTTATTTTGAGTAGGACAATTCGCAGTTGTAGAGCTACAACTCATGCCGATTTAGCTACGCTTTTAGAGCCGGTAACAACTACCTACTATTGCAGTAAGCACGGGAAAATCTGCAAACCACTATTTTCAATCTTAAAGTGGTGGAAAACCTATTCAAAAGACACTATCAACCGTTTGCAACAATTTGATAAACTAAGAACAAAAACATATCAACTTTGTTTAGCAGGTGATAGCAGAAATATTGATGTTTTTGAACAGGTAAAAAAACGCAGTAAAACGTTCGGAGATTTGATTGAAAAGCAAAAAATAAAAGGCATTTTTTCGTCCCCGCCCTACGTTGGCTTAATTGATTACCATGAGCAACACGCTTACTCTTACGATTTATTCGGTTTTAAACGTCAAGATGAATTAGAAATCGGACCGCTTTTTAAAGGGCAAACCAAAGATGCCAAGCAAAACTATATACAAGGAATCTCGGATGTTTTGAATAATTGTAAAAAGTATCTGGCAGACGATTACGACATCTTTTTGGTAGCAAACGATAAGTATAATATGTACTCTACTATTGCCGAAAACGCCAGAATGAAAATAGTAGATCAATTCAAACGTCCTGTACTTAACCGCACGGAAAAAGATAAAACAGCATATTCTGAAACGGTGTTTCATTAAAAAAAAGTATAATTTATGACAGTGCTAACTGACGAGAAAAAATCAAGTATTAAGCAAGTTATAATTAATAGCCTGCGATATAGATTTAAAAATTATAATCCCGAACCTGCTTCCATGCCGTTTCACTTTCGACTTTTGGGTAAGGACAGAGTTGCTATGTATTCATTCATGCATTCTTTAATTATTAATTTTGGAACGAGCATTTTTGAACCTGTTGCCAAATCTTTGGCACTTTTGAACTTCACAAATGCCGAGATACAACAAACATCAGGCAAACTTATTTCATCAGAAGCTCAAAGAGTTATTCAAAATATAATGGATAATTTGACAACTGCAATTTCTACTCCAAATAAGCCCGAAGAAATAGAAGCAATTAGAGTTGTTTCTCAAAAAGGCGAGATGAAAACAGTTAAGCCAACAAAAGTTGATTTAAAAATAACAGCATCAGACAACACAATTTATTTGTTTGATATTAAGACGGCAAAACCCAATGCAGGGGACTTCAAGAAATTCAAACGCACCCTTTTAGAATGGGTTGCAACAACTCTTGCGGAAGACCCGACAGCGAAAGTTCAAACTTTAATTGCAATACCATACAATCCATACGAACCACAACCGTATAATCGTTGGACAATGCGAGGTATGATTGACCTTAAAAACGAATTAAAAGTCGCAGAAGAATTTTGGGATTTTCTCGGCGGACAAGGTGCTTATACAAAATTGCTTGATTGTTTTGAACAAGCTGGTATTGAGCTTCGTTCGGAAATAGACCAATATTTTGCAGAATTTAACAAATAATATTTGCCTAATGAACATAAAATCAGATAAGAAGACTATAAGTGGCTCTGTTGAGGGAGTCTATTCAAAGATAAGCAACCTTAACAATCTGTCGCCATTTGTGGGCGATAAGGTGAAGGATTGGAAAGCGACAGAAGATGAATGTTCGTTTTCCTTTTCGGCTATGGGAACTGATACAAGCATCTCACTTGCCATAACTGAAAAAATTCCTGATGAGAAAATTGTAATTCAATCGAAACCGAATTGCTCGCCAATTCCATTTTCGGCTGTGCTTCATTTGGAAAAAATTGATGACAGTTCTTTCACGGCTCAAACCGAAATTGAAGCCGATATTCCATTTGCCCTTTCTATGATGGTGAAAAAGCCACTGCATCAAATGGCTGATATGATTATGCAACAACTTTCAAAAATGGCTGTTTAACCTTCAACGTGCGAATTATTTAAGCCCCTCGCTGCCTGATAACTTCAAAAAGGAATACCCCACATGCCACAGAAACATTGAGCGAGGCAATCTCACCTTGCAGAGGAATACGCAGCGAAGTGTCACAAAGTTTTAACAACTCATTAGAAACCCCGTCTTCCTCAGAACCCATTACTATAGCTGTGGGCTTTGAAAAATCCGCTTCCGTATAGAGCATACGCGCTTTCTCTGTTGCAGCGACAACTTGCAGTCCACTCGCTTTGAGGAAATGAATTGTCGTTTTCAGATTGTCGCTTTTGCACACAGGCACACGCATAAGCGCACCCGCAGAAGTTTTCACAGCGTCTTCGCCAATAGCAGCATTTCCCTGCGACGGCACAACAACGACATTCACTCCCGCACATTCCGCCGTACGCACCATTGCTCCAAAATTGCGCACATCAGTAATTCTATCAAAAACAACCACAAGAGGCACTTTGCCATCTTCAAAAACTGCAGGCAGAATATTTTCGAGCGAAGCATACTCTATAACAGCAAGAAACCCTACCACGCCCTGATGATTACCGCTTGTCAGGCGATTAAGTTTTTCTGTCGGAACTTGTTGAGCGGGAACTTTGTTTTGCATAATAAGTGCTTTTAATTCCGCCATAAGTTCCCCGCCTGCCCCTGCCTGCAAAAAAATCTTTTCGATTTGCTTACCACTTTTGATTGCCTCAATAAGTGGTCTTAAACCATATATCATATTAGAAGCACCTTGCTTCTGACCGCCTTTATCGTATTGCCAGCTTCTTTCCATAAGTATTTAAATATCTATAAATTATGACACTCCTACTACATTCGTAATACAGTAATCAGATTTTCAAACGTCATTCTCTTGACCCCCAAAGGTACGATTAAGTAAAGAAAAATACAAAATCACTGAAATTTCGCTTTGCATTTTACTCAACTTAATTGTAACTTTGCGACTATGTTTTACAGGCGAATATTGTTTGCAGCGACCTTATGTCTTGTTATGTGCATATATGCTTCTGCGCAACGGTTTCAGGCATCCCCTGTTACTGTTTCTTCTTTTTATGATGTTGAAAATGGAAAGTACTATCGTGTCCACGTTGTAGAAAAGGGACATACTCTCTACTCCATTGCAAAGGCTTACAAGTGTATTATATCCGATATTATAAAAAGTTCACCACAAGGGGATAACACCGTATCTATCGGTGAGCCACTACTTATACCTCTTTTCGATAGAAAAAATCTGTCGTCACTCGTGCGCTATAATGTTGCGGACACACTTGCGAAACGCAGTGCTATAACAGAACAACCTCTCACGCCTGCCGAAAAGCACGATACATTACAGTACATCTCCCCTGAAAGGAAAGATGTCATCAATGTTTCGCTTATGCTCCCACTCTACACAGACGAACCATCTTTCCCAAAAAAGCAATATTATTTTCTTCCGATACTTGAGGGTGCATTGCTTGCAATAGAAGATATTGATAACGATACAGGTTCAAAAATAAATCTCAATGTTTTTGACCTCACTGAAAACGAAAGTTCATGGAACTTAGTGAAAAATAACCCGAAATTCTTACAGAGCGATCTTATTCTGTGTGCCGCCTATAAAAATATTTTTCCACGAATTGATTCTCTTTCCCGGAAAAATCATATTCCGCTCGTTCATCTTCATTCCGAGCGTGATAGTGTCAGTCATGGAAATCCTTATTTTATTCAACTCCTGCCGTCTATTTCCACACAGATAGAAGTACTTGCCGATACACTCATAGCATATTTTCACAACGGCAATTTTGTGATTTTTGACGAAGAAAAAACAACTGTTGATGGACTTAAAATGGCGCGATACCTGCACAGTCTGCTTGAAAAAGCAAAAAAAGAACATAAATTTGAACCGTTAAACATTCACCTTTACGACCCTAATGAAGCAGGTTACGAAAAATTCTCTACGCTTCTCGACAAGAAACATGTAAACGTTGTATGTGGCTTCACACATAAGGAAATACGACTTGCAAATATGTTTGTTCCACTGTTAAAAAACAATCCAGATAAAGAGAATGGAATGCTCATGAATGATTACTACATCTCACTTTTTGGTCCTGCAACGTGGGCATACTTCACAAAAATAGATCCTGAACTTTTTCGTCACACATCATTTACATATTTCAATACTTTTGCAACGAGATTAGACCCTGCCGCAAGTAAAGTTTTTGAAAAAGATTTTTTTGACCGTTACGGCACTTTGCCTGATGGGATGGCGTATAAAGGATATATGTTTTCCAAATGGATTTTTGCAGCATTGCAAAAATATAATACCGATTTTATCAGGCACTTAGATGAATGTAACAGCTACCCTGTTCTTGGGGCAAAATTCGACTTTAAATTCGATGCCAAAACAGGTGGCTTCGAAAATAAGTCAATAGAATTTGTGAGATTTTTTAGTGAATAAGCACACCCATATTGCGGGCTGTGCTTCTTTTACGAGCCGTTTTTACGAGCCGTTTTACGAGCCATTTTTACGAATCATTTTACGAGCCAGCAGGCTTGGTGAACAGGCTCATCCATTTTGTAGCGGGAACGAGAATTGAACTCGTGACCTCCGGGTTATGAATCCGACGCTCTAACCATCTGAGCTACCCCGCCTTTATTTTATCGAAAGGGCTGCAAAGATAGTGATAAGTCAAATAAAAAGCAAATTTTTGACGCGCGACACCTTTATTCACCTCACTATCTTCGTTCACAAATATAGAAAATCTTCATTTAAATCCGTACCTTTGTCCCTAATGGACACATCTATTACAATGGTTGATTTGCGAGCGCAGTATTTACGCTACAAAAGCGAGATAGATACCGCGATAGCAAGCGTACTCCAATCGACAGATTTTATTGAGGGTGAGGCTGTACGTTTATTTTCACACAATCTCTCGCAGTATTTGGGCGTAAAGCACGTAATTACGTGCGCTAACGGCACAGACGCGCTTATGCTTGCGCTACTATCCCTGAAATTACAGCCCGCAGACGAAATTATAGTTCCGTCATTTACTTTCGCCGCGCCTGCCGAAACTTCTGCCTTTCTTGGATTAACACCTGTTTTTGCGGACGTATATCCTGATACTTTTTGTATAGACCCTCAATCCATTATCCGCAACATCACAAGCCGCACAAAAGCAATTATTCCTGTTCATCTTTTTGGGCAATGTGCCAATATGGATGCCATTATGGATATTGCTGCGCAGCATAATCTTTTCGTAATTGAGGATACTGCACAGGCATTCGGAGCGTCTTTTAACGGCAAGAAAGCGGGCACAATCGGACATATAGGGTGCACCTCTTTTTTTCCGTCTAAAAATCTCGGTTGTTATGGCGATGGTGGCGCAGTATTTACAAATGACGACACGCTTGCAGAAAGCATAAGACTATTTGCTCATCATGGCTCACGCACGAAATATTTGCACGAAACGGTAGGCATTAATTCTCGGTTAGATACCTTGCAAGCCGCCATTCTCAACGTAAAGTTACCATATTTGGACGAGTGGAATAATACTCGCAGGATTATCGCCAGTAAGTATAATGAAGCACTTTCATCTTTCTTGAAATGTCCTGTCACAGGTGCGCACAGCACGCATATTTTTCATCAATATACCGTACCTTTGCAAAATGGGGAAGTAAGAGGTGTATTGCAGGAGCGTTTGAAAAATAACGGCATTGCTTCGACGATATACTACCCTTTCCCACTTAACGAACAACAGACATATAAAAATATTTCCAAATGTGCGGACGGTTGTCCTGTAACAAAAGACATTTGTTCGTGCGTCCTGTCACTCCCAATATATCCAGAATTGAGTGATGAAAAAATTGACAGAATAATAAAAGTTATTGCGTAGTTCAATAATATACCATACCTTTGCAAAATCTCATACAGTTCAATAATTGCGAATTTTGAGATAATTTTGACATCATTTGACATCAAAGGTAAAATAATAAAAATGGTCCCGTAGTTCAACGGATAGAATAGAAGTTTCCTAAACTTTTGATAGCAGTTCGATTCTGCTCGGGACTACCACCTGTACGAACAGCTGAAAGAAAAAACGTAATATTTTTTCTTTCACAATGAAAATAAAATTTGCTACGCAAAGAGGATTCTATGGAACGGAAAATTATCTTTGAAGTTATCCCAAATATCTTACAACATCATTTTTAGGAAAATCAAAACCAAATCCATCAAAACATAAGTCTTCATCCAGTTCTGTCCAATGAATGCCAAACGGTGACAATGTATATTTTAAAATTTGTTCACGTGTAGCATTAGATAGTATATTAGAATGTGAAAAGGCAAAACGTCCACGTCCACGATTAGTAAAAAGCAATACTTCACTCTCACTAATTTCAATATTTTTAACTTTAATCATAGTCCGTTTTATATTAATCCTCTGTGCAATTAGAAACCCCCTCGCAAGTATTTTTGTGGAGAGAAAATCCTGTCAATTGGTGCGTAGGGCATTTCAACCGTATCTCTTGCAGTTCCACACACCGATACCGCGTACAGGTGGAATACATCGTCAGGAATAGCGTAAAATTCTATCACAAGCAAATCGCTATTTTTCTCTGAAACGCTCAATCTCCCCCACTTTGTTGCACTGTCAGGCAAACTTGTACGACTGTTAAAATAAACTTTCCTAAAATTTGAAAGATAAACTTCCATCGTTTTGGCAGATATTCTTTCTTCCGACGAATAGCAACCATGATAAGACACAATACTAAAATTGTCACTGTCGGTCTTACTGATATGATAGCGTGTACCACCCTGAAAACTCGCGCAGCGCATTGTACCAAAACTGTCGGTATTACTAACAGTACCACCGACACAGCCACTGTCTATCGACACACCGATTATATCCTGATATGAAATATCAAATAGCAGACTGTCGTCCACCTGCTGTTCCTGCCTGCATGATAGACAAAAAATACAGAAAATTACAAATAACCAAAATTTCTTCATCAAGCTAAATTGTTAAAACGGCAAATTTACGTCAAAATCTTCGATTTACACGTAAACGGGCAAGGGACATTTACATAAAATAAAAATTCTGCGCACAAATTCTTATATTTGCCTCAGCCCTAAAAATGAAACGAGCATGACAATTGTTGGAGCAGCGAGAGCAATGGAAGCTTGCTTACATTGCCGAGTCGCGAACAACAATCATGTAAATAAATGTTTGACACCAAAGTTAAATGTTTATTGGCGAGTTCCATACGACCTATTAAAAACAATATAACAAGCGTATGAAAAAAAATCTATTTTTTCTAATAGTAATCGCTATATGCGTAGCCTCGTGCCATAGCAGGCAGGCAAGGCATATTCCTCAACCCAAAGCCTACGAAAAACCGACAAAACTTGTAGAGCGGGTAGAGCCGCCGTCATGGTGGGTTGGGATGAACACAGTTGGAACGACCTCGCCACTAACACTTATGTTCTATGGGGACAATGTTGGAAATGCGAATATAACTTCGCTCAATCCATCCTTAAAAATAAATGCTGTACATAAAGTCGAAAATCCCAACTATCTTTTTGTGGACGTTCTTATCAGTGCCAATGCCGTAGCGGGTGAATATCCCCTGCAACTGACTCCCGCAGCAACAACAGCAGCAGCCGAAACAACAACAGCAGCCGAAACAGCAACCACAGCAACCACAGCAACAACAGCAGCAACAACAGCCGAAGCCACAACTATAAACTACACCCTGCAATCTCGTCGCAGCGGCTCTGCCGAACGTAAAGGCTTCACGCAGGCAGACATGATATACCTCTTGATGCCCGACCGCTTTGCCAACGGCGACACCACCAACGACTCCCATCCCGAAACACGCGAAAAAGCCAATCGCAAATCCGCTGGCGGACGTCATGGAGGCGATATTCAAGGAATCATCGACCACTTGGACTATATCGCGCAGCTTGGTTCTACAGCAATTTGGAGCACCCCACTTACGCTTGACGACGAAGTGCGAGCCTCTTATCACGGCTATGCCGCCGCCGATTACTACAAAATCGATCCACGTTTCGGCACGAACGAACTCTACAGAACATTAGTACAGGAAGCTCATAAGAAAGACCTCAAAGTAATTATGGACATGGTGCCAAACCATTGTGGGCTTGCCCATTGGTGGATGAGCGACTTACCATCCTCTGACTGGGTAAACCACCGAGATACTTTCGTACGGTCCACGTTCCAGATGGCTACGCAAAGCGACCCCAACGGCAGCAAGTACGACCTCAATGCGTGTGTCAGAGGATGGTTTGACTTCACCATGCCCGATATGAATTTATCAAATCCCAAAGTGGTACAGTACTTACTCCAGATGGCATTATGGTGGGTTGAGTACGCCGATTTGGACGGCTTACGCGTGGACACTTATCCGTACAGCGACAAACATGGGATTGCGACTTGGACTACAGGTATTATGGCAGAATACCCCAAACTTGGGCTTACAGGGGAAACATGGTTTCATACAACAGCCTTTATCGCATACTGGCAAAAAGACGCACTCAACCACGACGGCTACAACAGCGGACTGCCTGTTCCGATGGACTTTACCCTGCAAGACAACCTGCTTAGCGGTATATTGGAAGACGGAAAAACCGACTGGGGAAAGGGACTTATACGCCTTCATGAATCGCTCTCACAAGATTTCGCGTACGTCAATCCCAACGACTTGTTAATTTTTGCTGAAAATCACGATGTCAGACGTTTAGCATGGCAACTCAAAGGCAGTCTTAACAAAGTAAAAATGATTTACACCCTGCTTGCAACCATGCGTGGTATCCCGCAGATTTACTACGGCTCGGAACTTTTTATGCAAAACACCAAAAAGCAGGGGGACATCCACGAGCGATTAGATATGCCGGGCGGGTGGATTGGCGACCCGCGCAACACATTCACCGCGCAGGGGCGCACGGCACAGGAAAACGAACTCTACGACTACATAAGCAAGCTATACCAGTGGCGCAAAACTTCCACAGCAGTCGCTGGCGGAAAAATGATGCAATTCGTCCCCATAGACAACAACCTGTACGTGTATTTCCGCTACGATGATAACGAACTCGTTATGACCATAATAAATAACCTGAAAGAGCCACAGACAATCGACTGGTCGCGTTACTCCGAAGTACTGCAACTCTACGGAACAAGCGGCAGAGAAATCATAACAGGACAAACCCTACAAGCAGGCTCGCCCTACACAGTCGCAGCGCAGGAAGCAGCCGTTATAGAATTTAGAATGTAAAATAATTGTTAATTGTCAATTGTCAATTGTCAATTCGCTAAAATGCAAAATAATTGTTAATTGTCAATTGTCAATTGTCAATTCGCTGAAATGCAAAATAATTGTCAATTGTCAATTGTCAATTGTCAATTCGCTGAAATGCAAAATAATTGTCAATTGTCAATTGTCAATTGTCAATTCGCTAAAATGCAAAATAATTGTCAATTGTTAATTGTCAATTGTCAATTCGCTGAAATGCAAAAATGTGGAATTGAGAAAGACGAAAGGTATGCACAAACAACACACACAAACAGCAGGCACAAACAACAAGTGCGTCAGCAACAATTGACAATTGACAATTGACAATTGACAATTTTAAAAATCGTGATTTACAGGGCAAAATTGATTTCCCACGCACCTGTTTCCCAATTCATCTTAAATGTGATTGTGGCGTAAGTCTTCCCTGCTACTACTTTTATGTTTCCGTCATTATCAGCAAAATTGGACGCATCACCTGTAATTTTGGTCGCATCGTAGCCGTAGCTTGTACCCCAATCGTGGTCCTTACGAACTTTAAATTCACCGTCCGTCAGCAACGTTACATTTTGAGCAACATAGCTCGAAAAACCATCGGTAGTGGACGTGTAAGCTAAATCCAAATCATAGTCCCAAGCCGCCGGAGTGCCCTCCGCATTATTGAAAGCACTACCAATCAGGCTCAACACCTGTGTTGAGGGATCAACTGCCGCTATATCACCGGTTTTTGTCATAGAGCCTGACCATACCCCATTGTTCCATGATAAGGTTATCGTGTAATATCCCTTATTAGCTGCCTCAATTTTATAGTTATCGCCACCTGCGACAAGCGCAGGAGTTCCGGTAGTTCCACTCCAACTGATTGTACCACCAAAGTTGGTGTTTACAAGCACTTGTGCGCCTTCGCCCTCAGTGTCGCTCGTTGTGGTATCGTCAATACCAAGTTTCCAACCTTCGCTGTAAGCAAACTTATATTCGCCTATATCACATTTTTGATTTGTCGCCGTAAGAGTTTTAAAATCGGCAGACTCATCCATTAGTGTAAAGCCCCAGCTGTTCATAATGCCTCTAACACCCCATTTAGCTCTGCAAATAACGATACGGTTAAGTTCAGTTTCATAAACAACGTGGTACAAGCCCGCTTCTGAAACTGTAAACGTGCCATCATTAACAGGCGTGTAGTAATATGCAGGCACTTTTGGATGGTCATAGCCACCGCTACCGTTATACGTCATAAAAAGAGCACCACCAATGTTGCCATTGTCTTTTCCACCTTGAACACGTTTAATTTGGAACGTACCTGCTGTCATGGGCACATAACATTCGTAAAGTGAAGAACGAACTTCTTGATTTTTTTCGTTCTTTGTCGGGATCATAAGACCTGCTGTAGAGGCTTCTGCCCATGGTGTGGCAGCACCAACAAGGTACATACCGTCATCTATCGGGTCTGTCGGTGTTGTGGTTTTAGGACCACAGGAAGTTGTGGCAATCATAGCCACTGCAATTGCACTTAGTGCTAAAAATTTTGTCATTTTCATACATTTATAAATTTTTGTTAATAGGTTGTACGGAACTCGCACACAAACATTTATTTACATGATTGTTGTTCGCGACATTGCTCTCGCTGCTCCAACAATTGTCTTTTGGTAACAACATCTGCCATGCTCGTTTCATTTGTTTTATTTTTTATTGTGTTTTATTTTTTATTGGTTTAAGTTGTTTTATTTTCGTTTATATATCTGTTTTCACTTCATGCTAAATTGGAAACACACCCGCAGAAGGGACAGAACTTATCAATATCCAGGGTTCTGTGTGTAAATTCCCGGAGCAGCATCCATTACCCATTTGGGGATAGGAAAAATATAACTTGTATATGAGTTGCCCTGTGGCACATCTCTATTTACTCCTTTTGGCTGGTATCTTTTGTAGATACCCCAGTCATAAACACCCCAATCTTCGTGGAATTTCTTAAAGCGAATAAGGTCTTGCCTCCTAAACCCTTCCCATGCCAACTCACGTCCGCGTTCGGCAAGCAATTCATCAAGCGTAAGGGTGCTTGTGTTGTATTCCTCCACACCCGCTCTACGTCTTACAAAATTGGCAGCATCAACTGCATCGGACGTGGCAGCACCGCCGTTAAGCCTCATAATAGCTTCGGCTTTCATAAGATAAATATCAGCAAGGCGGAAAACTGGAAAGTCACTATTTGCGTGATGTCCAATCCCTGGTTCTACTTCAAATTTGAAAAAACGCGCACCATCGAAAGTATTCTTTTTAGTGGCATCTATCGTAGCTGAAATATAAGGGCGTATAATTGCAGGCTTAGTACCTGATTCATCGTAAGCATATCCCACAGTATCACCATTTTCCTTGACTATTGGTCCCACAAACCACTGCTTTTTACGTAAATCGCTTGTGCTGTAAGCATCATAAAATGCCTGATGTGTGCACGGACCGTTCCAGCAATCTGTACTGTATTTATAAACTTCTTTCATAGCGTAATGCTGTGTCATCAGGTGAAACATATTACCCTGCGCACGAACAGCGTCGAAGACTACAGGAAAAATGATTTCGGCATTATTAGTATTATCTTTGCCGAATGTTGTAAAATAGTCGGGAGAAAGTACATAGCCATAGCCACCCGTAAGTATTTCTTCGCAACGGTCGATGGCATCCTGCCATCTGGCAGTTCCTGTATATACTTCTGCGTTGAGATAAAGTTTTGCAAGAATGGTATGTGCCACCGCTTGTGTCATACGACCGTACGAAGGATTTTTTTGCAGGCTCGGCAGATTTTCGAGCAATTCACTCTCAATAAAAGCAAATACTTCGGCACGCGTGCTTTGATGTAACTTTGCATCCAAAGAGAGTACAATAGGAACGTTGCCATAAATATCCATAGCGAGTAAATGGTAAAATGCCCTCAACGCTTTTGTTTCGGCAATACCTGACTTTGTTGCTTCATCGTAAGACACGGTATCGCTACCCTTTATCATCTCTATATTTCCAAGCACCTCGTTACATTTAGTAACACCACCGTAAGCAAAGCTCCAGCCGTTACTTACTTCCCTGCTCTGATAGTCCCATGTATGTTGTTGCATGGCGAGTGGTGCACCAGCATCGTCCCAATCAGTTCCACGTACAGGGACTGCTACTTCGTCCGAAGTATATTCTTGAAGTGACCAATATCCTTCACGATATACATAGCCGTATTCCCCGGCAAGCTGCGAATAGGCGTTTGCCAAAAGGGTGGCAAATTGCTCTGGGGTCTTGTAATAATCGTCTTTGAGAACATCAGAATAAACTTCAGGTTCTAATCGAACGCAAGAGGAAAAAAGTATTATTCCCATACTTGCTGCTATAAATATTTTTCTCATAATGTTTATAATTTATTGACGTTTTTAATTCTACATTCTAAATTCTACATTCTAAATTCTACATTCTACATTCTACATTCTAAATTCTACATTCTATTTTGCGCTTTGCTGCGTTAGGGATTATTGCTTCGCAATGAAGTCGCTCACGCTCGGCATAGTCCGCGCAAGCGCGTCCTCTGCCCTCGCTTACTCGCGACTTTGCAGCGGAAAGCCCGACCCCGCACACGAGCTTGCGAGGGGGCGGGGAACGCCCAATTCTAAATTCTACATTCTAAATTCTACATTCTTCAAAACGTTGCTGAAATTCCAAATAAAAATGTTCTCTGACGCGGGTAATAACTCTTGCCGTCAAAGCCGGGTTCAAGTGTGCTTAATCCTGTAACTTCGGGGTCCATTCCTGAATACGCAGTAATAGTAAACACGTTTGTTGCAGTCAGGCGGAATTTAAGTGAAGTCATATATCTCTTAACTTTGTTCGACAACGGACAGCTGAAAGAGAGGGAAATATCGCTCAATTTTAAATACGAAGCATTTTCAAGATACAGAGATGAAAAACGGCGCAGATTCTTTGTCCAGTCTATATTTGCCGTAACATTATTTTTATTGACGGCTGCATTTGGATCTACCGCAGACAGCAATACATTTTCCCCATTTGTATTTTCATAAATGTAGCGCATCTCGTTAAATATCAATCCTCCAACCTGTCCTCTGAAGTTAATATACAAATCAAACCACTTATAGGAAATAGTCGTATTCAAACCATAAGTGAAATACGGATTTGCGTTACCAAGAATTTTAACGTCATCAGATGTAAGGGTGATTGCCGGGGAATAGCCACCATATTTGTTCCAATAACGAATAATGCCGTCGTCCCCTATAAAAGCATAGTCATAGCCATAAAAATTGCCCACGGGCTTTCCTTCTTCAAGACGCATAACATTGTTGCCTGTCTCGCCACGTGCCGAAACATTGCCCAATTCAAGGAATCCTTCGTTGTATTCTGCAAATTCACCGCCTGTAATTTTTATTACCTTGTTAGCATTAGCAGCCATAATAAATCCCACATTCCACACAAAATCTTTCTTTTTCATTACAACACCGTTCAAGGTAAGTTCAATACCTTTGTTTTGCAATTCTCCGTAATTAGCCCACATTGTACCGTAAGGATACGGTGGACTTGGCACATTGTATTCCCACAACAAATCGGTCGTATGGCGTAAATATGCATCAATAGTTCCCGAAAGACGGAAGTTCAGGAAAACAAAGTCAAGACCTATGTTGTATTCCGACTTCTTTTCCCATTTTAAATATTCGTTTTCGTTGTTTGTCGCACCCCACGGACGTATCCATTCACCGTTAAGAAAGATTTCACTTCCTGTCTGTCCCACTCTCATGAGATAAAGATAATGGTCGCTCGGCTGGTTACCTGTTATACCGTAGCCGATACGGACCTTCAAGTCATTTATAGCTGCGTTGTTTTTGAGTGCGGGCAATTGCGTGATACGCCACGAAGCACTTACAGCTGGAAACATACCCCAACGTCCAAGACTTTTACTCGCTTTGGGTCCAAACTTGCTCGACCCTTCGGCTCTTAACGAAGCATTAAAATACACCATTTCGTTCCAGTTATACAGCACACGTCCGAAAAAGGAAGCCATTTTGTCTTCATAACGATAGCTGCTTTGTGAAGTCAAATTGGGGTCACCTGTTTGAATACCTGTACCCATACCAATACTATTGTAAGATATATTATCAAGTGGAAATCCTGTGTTCATTTGGGCATCGCCGTAGTAGAGATTACTTTGATACGAATAGCCGAGCAATGCCTGTACCGAATGTTCCCCGAAAGATTTCAGAAAACGTAATGTAGTTTCGGTAATTTGCTGACGCTGACGGTCTTCAATAAGTTCGGCTTTACCTAAACCCTCAATGTAGTCGCCTTTACGATACCGTGAATAATAGTTGCCATTCCATTTATTTATATCCTGAATAGAATATGCGGTAGCGAGGGTTAGCCAGTCGGTAATATCAAGAGAAGCATTTACACTCCCCAAAAACACGTTATTCGTTTCATCCTTAGTGGATAACATCACACGTGCCACAGGGTTAAACGAGCCAAATTCATTAATCTCAAAATATCCGCCGTATTTTTCATACTCGGGATTATCAGGCGTAGAATATAAGGGGATTGTAGGATTTGCCTGCATAGCACGATCAAAGACATCGTAGTCTGCCCATTTTTTCTTGTTACTTGTATATGCCAGGTTATAGGCAATATGCAGACGATTTTTGAAAGCACTTTGGTCGGCAGCAAGACGTGCATTAATTTCCTGATAGTCACTTTTTATCGCAACACCCTGCAAAGCCTTATAGCCAATGCTTCCACGATAATTAAAGTTCTTGCCTCCACCTGCAATAGAAAGTGCATGAGAAGTAGTCATCGGCATTCTGACTAATTGATTTATCCAATCAGTATTGCCTCCCCACTCCACACCGCGATTTTTGTCAATCATATATTCCCGATACTCTGACGAATTGAGCATTCGCGGACGTTTTGCCACTACTCCAAAACCAATATCTCCATTATATTCAACAGTTGTTTCGCCACTGTGACCACGTTTTGTCGTAATAAGTATAACACCATGATTGGCACGAGTACCGTAAATAGCAGCAGCAGAGCCGTCTTTAAGAACATCTATACTTTCTATATCTTCGGGTAAAACAGAGTTAAGATTGCCTCCGGGCACACCGTCTATAATGTACAGCGGTTCGGCATTGCCGCTTAATGAGCCAATACCTCTAAGCTGCACTTTGTAGGAGTTTTGCGCAGGGTCGTCACCACCGTTTTTGATGATGTTTAAGCCTGCAACCTTTCCTTGCAATAATCCCATTGGGTTATTTTGAATACCCTTGTTAAAATTTTCGGAAGAAATGCTTGAGATAGAGCCTGTGAGTTCTTTTTTTGTTTGAGAGCCGTAACCTACCACCACTACCTGATTGAGCGTTTGGCTGGCAGAAGAAAGTGTTATGATGTTCTGACGGACTGCTTCAGAGGCTTTAATTTCGATGGGTGACATACCTACAGACGAAAACTGTAATACTGCATCCGAACTCGCTACTTCGAGAGAGTAACGTCCGTCCAAATCTGTTGTCGTACCTTTTAGAGTGCCTTTCTCAATAATGTTTACCCCAACCATAGTTTCGCCTCGATCGTCCTGAACGACTCCCGACACCGTAATCTGTGCACTTGCCATACTTCCAAAAAGGAAAAATGACAGCCATAACATTGTTTTTTTCATACGCTTTATAAATTGTTTTTAATAGGTCGTATGGAACTCGTACATAAACGTTTATAATGCTCGCTCCATATTGATTTGTATAAATTAATCGGTCGTTTATTTGTGACAATTACCCGCTTACAAAAATGTTATTTATAATTCTGCTACGGTAAATCGTACACTGTGGGATGCTGCTTGTTGGGGACTCTTAATATCTTCTTTACGAGTAAATTATCTTATAATTTCTACAATATTCCCGTAAAAATGAAACTCCTAAGTTAAAAAAAAATTTTAAACTTCCAAATTTTTATTGAATTTTTAAAGTGAACTGTGGTTAATATCAACGATTAGCATTGACAATTGACAATTAACAATTGACAATTAATAAACGACCCTAAAAATTAGACAATTGTTGTATAAAAAAAACGAATATTTCCCATAAAAGAGCATGAATTGTATTTTAAAATTAAATATACGATAAAAACAAGTATCAATTAAATTAACAGAAAATGAGTAAAAAAATTCTTTTATGGTTGTTTGCAACGCTATTGCTTGGCGCAACCGCAATGCAGGCAAAAACGCCCATTTCGGGGACAGTAATTGATTCCAAAGGCGATCCTGTTGTTGGAGTCAATATTATCGAAAAGGAAGTTACCGGTGGCTCGGTTACGGACGTTATGGGACGATTTACAATTGAAGCCACCTCGCCAGATGCGATGCTCGTTTTTACTTTTGTAGGTATGGCACCTATCGAAATCAAAGCGGCAGATGCTGATGGAAAAACCCTTACCCTCTCTCAAAATTCCAATCAATTAAGTCAGGTAGTAGTAGTTGGTTATGGCACTGCTACCAAAGAAAAACTTACCGGTTCAGTTACTTCTGTCGGTGAGCGGGAATTTCGACAGGGCATAAACACCACAGCCACCTCGCTTATTGCGGGAAAAGTGGCGGGTGTCAATATCACGCCAAATGGCGGACGTGCAGGTGACGGAAACCAAATCCGCATTCGCGGTGGTGCTTCGCTTAACGCGAGTAACGACCCTCTTATCATTGTTGATGGACTACCTTTGAGCAATGACGGTATTTCGGGTCTTACAAATCCGCTGTCTTCCGTTAACCCCAACGACATCGAAAGCATTAGCATACTCAAAGATGCTGCCGCTACTGCTATCTACGGCTCTCGTGCCTCTAACGGTGTTGTAATTATCACCACTAAAAAAGGAACTTCTGGCGAGTCTGGAAAAAAAGTATCAATAGACTTTACAACTAACAACTCGCTCGCTACCGTAGCCCGAAAAGTTAATACACTAACAGGAAGCGAATTTAAACAACTCGTAGAAAACTACCCCAACTACACCAATCAAGCTCAAAAAGATCTGTATTTAGGTTATCTGGGTTACGTGAGTCAAATCAAAAACGGTAACGAAGTACGCTCTTACGCCAATACGGATTGGCAGGACGAAATCTATCGTCCCGCTTTTACTTCCGACAACGTCCTTTCTATCAGTGGCGCACCGAGATACCTGCCTTACCGCGTGTCTGTAGGCTATATGACACAAGACGGTCTTCTAAAAACCGACAATGTACAGCGTACAACAGTGTCTGTCGCCCTCAATCCAAGCCTGCTCAAAAATCACCTTAATATTAACGTCAATGCTAAAGGAACTTATACGTCAAGTCATTTCGGAAATGGTGATGCTATCGGTGCAGCTCTGCGTATGGACCCCACAAAGCCTGTGTATAACCCTCTGGCAGACGAAAACGACCTGTTTAACGGTTATTGGCAATGGACAACAGATGCAGCAGGCAGAGTCCCCAACGGTATGGCAACCGCTAACCCTGTTTCGTTGCTAAATTCCAAAACCGACATTGGAACTGCCCTGCGCAGCTTTGGAAATTTACAGATAGATTATAAAATCCATGGCTTTGAAGACCTGCGTGCCAATATAAATTTAGGTTACGACGTTGCCAATGGCTATGGTAGCGTTGTGAGAGAAGAATGGGCACCAAGTACATTCTTTGGTCTTGGCGAACGTTCCAAATATAACCAGCTTCGTACCGACCTTATGCTCGAAGCATACCTTGCTTATTCCAAAGATATTGGCAAACACCACGTGGACGCTATGGCAGGTTACACTTACCAAAGTTATAAGACGACCGATAACAACTATGTTAAATACTTCTATGATAACACTATGGACTCCAGCAGCATTCCTACTTTCCCAACTAATATTGAGGAACACGTGTTGCTGTCTTTTTATGGACGCGCCAATTATAGTTATGATGACCGCTACATAGTTCAACTCTCAATACGTAGAGATGGATCTTCGCGCTTTTCTGAACAACATCGTTGGGGATGGTTTCCGTCAGCATCTGCTGCATGGCGTATCAGTAACGAAGCCTTTCTAAAAAATAATAAAGTGATTTCAGACCTTAAACTGCGTGTTGGTTGGGGTATGACAGGTCAGCAGGACGGTATCGGTAATTACGAATACCTGTCCCGCTACAGCCAAAGCACAAATACTGCTATGATACAGTTCGGCGACCAGTTCTATTATATGTGGCGTCCTGCCGGTTATGATATTGATCGTCACTGGGAAGCCACCACCACATATAACGCAGGTCTTGAATTTGGTTTTCTTAAAAACAGAATTACGGCAAGTGTTGATTACTACTTCAAAAAAACTACCGACTTGCTAAATGAAGTTCCCCTTTCTATGGGCAGTAATTTTAAAAATCGTATAGTAAAAAATATTGGAGAGATGGAAAATTCGGGTATCGAATTTAATATCAACGCAAGTGTTTTGGAACATAAAGACTTTTCTCTTGATTTGGGTTATAACTTCACATGGAATACTACCAAAATTACTAAACTAACTCTTAATGACAACGATCCAAGTTATCCGGGTGCTTTAACAGGTGGTATTTCGGGTGGAACAGGTAATACTGTTCTTATCCATTCTACAGGTTATACTCCTAACACTTTCTACGTTTACAAGCAACTCTATGATGCAAAAGGAAATCCTATCGAGGGTGCTTATGCTGACCGGAACGGCGACGGGGTTATCAACGAGAGCGACCTCTACCACTACAAAAGTTCCGCGCCTGATTTTTTTATGGGCTTTAATTTTACTTTGCGCTGGAAAAACCTTTCGCTATCTTCTTCGCTTCGTGCAAGTATCGGCAACTATATGTATTATAATACTGCTTCTGATGTATCCAACTACTCTCAAATCATCAATCCGAATAATTTCCTTTCCAACACGACTAATGATATTTACAGTTCAACGTTCAATACCCGCCAGCTGCTGTCAGATTACTATGTACAGAACGCATCTTTCCTTAAAATGGACTATATCACATTGGCGTATGACTTTGGCAGATTAGGAAACGTTGTGGGATTATCGCTCAATTTTACCGTACAAAATGTATTTACAATTACCAAATACGAGGGTATTGATCCTGAAAATGGTAGCGGTATTGACAATAACTATTATCCTTTTCCGCGCACCTTTAATTTAGGTATAAAACTTCGCTATTAACCAAGTAAAAAATAAGATCATGAGAAAATATTTGAGAATAATGACAATATCCTTGCTTGCAGTATTTTTCTTTACTGCCTGCATAAAGGATTTAGATAAATTTCCTGCTAACGACAAAACAAAACAGGATGTTTATGCTGACGCAGCAGGTTATAAAATGGCTCTTGCAAAAGTTTATGGTACAATGATCCTTTCAGGAAATCAGGGACCTGCGGGTCAGGGGGATATTGACGGGCTTGACGAGGGACAGTATGCCGACTTTTTGCGCAACTTTTTTAACCATCAGGAACTCCCCACCGACGAAGCACACTGTATTTGGAACGATCCTGGTGTTCCTGAGTTGAATAACATCAACTTTGTTCCCACCTGCGGCTTTACCATTGGCTTATACGACAAGAGTCTGCTGCAAATTATGTATGCCAACGATTTTCTGCGTAACTGCACAGAAGAAGAACTTGTTTCGCATAATTTGAGTGAAGCCGAAAAGACGGAAATAGGATATTATGCAGCCGAAGCTCGCTTTTTGCGTGCCTTTCAGTATTGGGTGCTTATAGACTGTTTCGGCAATCCTCCGTTCTTTACAGAGGAAGACAATCTGGGTGAATTACCACGTCAGACCAACCGTTCTGAATTATTCGACTACGTAGAGGCAGAATTGCTTGATTTAGTCAATAATAATCTGCTTAAAGAAGTGCGCACGAATGAATACGGACGGGTGGACAAAGCAGCTGCATACGCATTACTCGCGCGTCTTTATCTGAATGCAAACGTTTATAAATCACCTGTAGGCAGTCCCGGCAATGATGTGCAATACTATACTAACGCCATTACTTATGCCAATAAGGTTATAGAAGCGGGATACAGTATAAAGCAGGGAAAGTATGAGCATTTATTCCTTAACGATAACGACAAAAATAATCCCGAAGTAATTTTTTCGATAAATTACGACGGCTCTCGTTCACAGGGTTATGGTGGAATTACGTTCCTTATTAACGCGTCTTCTAACGGCAATTATCAAACCACCTATCATAATACACTTTTGCACTACGGCACTTTTGTCAATGCTAACTGGGCAGGCTATCGTCTTAGAGGAAATTTTTATGAAAAATTTCCTTCAAACGACGAGCGCAGGCTCTTTATAGGTAGTAATTTGTATATGGGAGATAATCCTACTAATTATGAATATGGTATGGCTACGTACAAATACCGCAATATTCCATCGACTCTCACGCTGGCAAAATGTGACGAAGTTCTTGCGTGTAGAGAGGATACTAACTGTACAGGAGTAAAAGTTTTTGGAAATCATGTTACAGGTGAATTTGTGGACAATGATTTTCCACTTTTCCGTCTGGCGGAAATTTACCTTATCTATGCCGAAGCTATCAAACGTGGCGGTTCGGGCGGAAACGAGGCAACAGCGATAGGTTATCTCAACGAACTGCGCAGCAGAGCGGGGTTAAACAATATAAGTTCGTATGATTTGAATTATATTCTTGACGAACGCGGACGCGAGCTTTATTGGGAATGTCATCGCAGAACCGACCTTGTACGCTACAATCAATTTACCACAGGCAGTTATCTCTGGGAATGGAAAGGCGGAGTAAAGAATGGGCAGGCATTAGATGCTCACTTCAATATTTACCCAATTCCCTCGCAGGATTTGCAGGCAAATACCAACCTTAAACAAAATCCTGGATATTAATAAAACCTATAAAATTATAAACACATGAAGAATATAATAAAAATCTTTTCAGCTTGCTTTTTACTACTGCTCGTAGTTGTCGGCTGTAAGAAAGACGAAGTAAAAATAATTGTTCCCGACCCGAGCACTTGGGTTGTGCCTGTACTTAATCCTGTGGATACTGTCGCGATAACAAAAGAGAACATAGGCGAGGGAAAAGTAACGTTTAAGTATAGTCTTGCCGACTGCAAGCAGCCGTTGGCACTAATAACGTATAGTTTATGTATTAAAAAGGGAGATAAGACTGCTATTGTCGGAACTTCCGTTACAGACTCTGTGGAAGTTCCTTTTAAGAGCTTAAACTCTACATATCTTGATTTGGGAGTTCCTGACAATGGCTTCTCGGAAGTTATTTTTTACGTAGAAGCCGCTGTTGGATTAGGTATTTCCAAACAATTTGTAAATTCCGCACCGATAACAAGTATTGCAAGTGCTATTCCGAGTACTCCTGACCATGTGTATTTGGTTGGCGACATTTTCAGTTCTTCTCACTCTTGGGATATTGGCAATGCTACTTATATCTTCTTCCGCGATGAGGAACTTGCCGCTGATAACGTGTATAGTGGTTATTGCAACGCTGGTGAATTTAAAATTGTAGAGGGTGCACTTGGTGATTGGGGTTCAACAGGGATAATGGGTAAAGGTGCTGACGGCGAACTTGTTAATCCGGGTGCCAATATAGGTATAGCTACCGCAGGCTTCTACACTATCACCGTCAATACGAGTGCTCTGTCTTATTCGGTAGAAACTTTTGCTACTCCCAACACAAGTACCTATACTTCCGTAAGTATTATCGGTACAGGTGTAGGTGGTTGGGATGCAGTCAATGATGTAATAATGACAGCCACCGACTACGACCCGCACATCTACGAAGCAGCTTCGGTAGCGATAAACGGTGAGGTGAAATTCCGCGCCAATCAGGATTGGGCAGTTAATTGGGGTGGCGGTGCTTTCCCGTATGGCTTATGTACTCCTGGTGGTAACAATATGGAGATACCCGACGGCACGTACTACGTGAAACTCAATACCCATACAGGACATTCTATCTTTATCAAACAATAACAAATCTGTGAACTGCCTCTCAAGGGGCAGTTCACTTTTTTTTAAATAAAACGACAAATTACTATGAAGAAAATTCTAACTATGGCACTTGTTGGTGCAGCCCTTATTATGGGCATTACTTCCTGCGAAAGGACGAAAGACGAAAAAGTAGAAGACGGCGTTTATCTTGTTGGTGAAGCCTCTCCCTGGTCAAATCTTGCTCACAAGGCGGCTTTCTGGGTAACCAGAAACGAACGTGTAGAGGTTGAAGCGGGGGAACTAAAGCCTCTGCGCAGCACTTTAAAAGAAATTTATGCTCCGCTGCAAAAAGGTAAATCTTTTCAGATTGCTGTTGTAGAGGGTGGCAATGCTGTTAAATATGGTGGAACGCTTGTTATGACCTATCAGGGTAGTGGCTCGGATGATCATCCTGTCGGCATTAAAGCGTATTACTATACTCCGAATGAGGGAAGCAGTTTTACTGTGGAAGAAGACGGAATGTATCATATCGTTTACGAAACTTCGTTAAACAAAATTATTATTTGCAAAGCCAATTGGGGTATTCGTGGTGTTGGTCCTGCTGGTTGGGGCTTTAACGAAATGGAGCCTTCCAATGGGGACAAGACATGGACGATTACCGATATTGAAGTTCCTGCTTCGGGTGGATGGAAATTCTCTTACGATGGAGGTTGGAAACTTGGTGTTGATGACACTGTTTGGACTGATTGTACGGTTTCCGTTGGAACTAACTACGGTGCAGGTTCTATCGTTTTCTCGGGCGATGTAGGTAAGGTGAATATTATTCCCTGCGGAGCGGACTTTGCGCTTCCAGAAGCTGCCAATAAAGGTATTTACACCTTTGTAATGGAGTGGACGGAAGACGGTTGGAATGTTAATATGACTAAAACGGGTGATATTGCTGGAATTGACCCTGCCACACAGGTATTGAGTTTGATTGGCTCTGCCGTAGGTGGCTGGGATGTCGCCAATGATGTCGATTTGGTTTATCAATCCACCGATGCGGCGGGCTTTGCTTCCTATCAAACCACAAACCTTAATCTGCCTGAGGGTGGTGAGCTTAAAGTGCGTAAAGACAAGGATTGGGCAACATCTTGGGGCTATAGCGCAGCAAATATCACAGGCGATGTTGAAAATTTCGTTGATAATGGTGGAAACATAAAAGTAGTCGCAGGAAAAACCTACGCAACCATCACATTCAAAATGAATTGGGACACAGATGCATGGGAACTCAACTTTACTGAATAAATCCCTTTCCGCCAACTTATTTTTAGCGATAAACGACAGCAGCCCGAAAATTCGGGCTGCTGTCGTTATATCTTCGCTAATTTGTGTAAAAAAAATGCGTACTTTTGCAAATCACAAAATAGCAATAGAATGGCAAAGAATAATATAGAACCAGAAAATGGGAATGAAAATATACAAAACGAAATTCCTTTCAATCCCAACGAAATTTCTATTAACATTGTACCGAGAACAATCGGACAACTTGTTGATATGTTGCGGCGTGGTGAAATATTAATTCCGCCTTACCAAAGATTGCCAAATCCGTGGAGTGAAAAGAAAAAAAGTAGATTTATTGAGTCGTTAATGTTAAGTTTGCCAATTCCACTTTTTTATTTTGACGAAGCAGACGATAAAAAATGGAGAGTTATTGATGGTTTGCAGCGGATTAGCACATTGGAACATTTTATAATCCTTGATAGTAAGGACAGTACGGAAATTAAAACTGTCAATAAAAATAAACAGCCGTTAATTCTTCAAAATTTGGAATTTAAAACAGAATTAAATGGAAAAAAATGGTCCGAACTTCCTCGTGATGTACAAAGAAGAATTGAAACTAATCAAATAACCATAAACTTGGTTGGAAAAGGAACTCCTGACGAAGTAAAATACAATATTTTTAGTCGTATCAATCAGGTTAGCACGGAATTAACTGCACAGGAAATTCGTACTGCCCTTTTCCAGGGTTATCGAATAGATTTTATGGAAAAATTTGTTTCCAACAAAACGGACACAGGTAAAAGTTTTTTGAAAGCAACTGATAATTCTGTTTCTTCAAGACGACAAGATGATTTAGATTTTGTGGCACGATTTTTGAGTTTCTATCTTCTTGGTTATGAGAAGTATGAACCTGACATGGATTCTTTTTTGACAATTGGAATAAAATCTATTCCGAAAGAACAGGAACAGCAAGAGAAAATACTTAATGATTTTAAAAAAGCAATAGATGTTTCGTATGAAATTTTTGGCACAAATGCTTTTAGAAAAATTACTTCGGACAATCCAAGAAATAGAATAAATAAATCATTATTTGAAATAATTAGCGTTTATTTTGCGAAACTAAATGAAATTGAAAAAAATAAATTGTTGGAACAAAAAATAGATTGCAGAAATGCTTTTACCCAAATGTTATTGACTTCTAATAGAGATTTCTTTTCTGCCATAACAACAGGAACGGCAACAAAGGATAATGTACGGAAACGACACGAATTATTTAAAGAATTTCTTAGTAAATTTACATCATGATACAAAAAGTCGAATTAAATAATTTTAAATCGCACAAGGAAACCATATTAGATTTTTCCAATTTGACGGTACTGTGTGGAGCAAACAGCAGTGGAAAATCTTCGGTTATTCAGGCGTTATTACTGCTAAGAGAGTCGTTTTTTAATAAATCTCAATTTGATTATTTGGACTTAAAATCAAATCCTGTCACTATCGGCACAGCTAAGGACGCTTTGTATCAATTTAGTGAAAAAGATAAGATTAAATTCAAGATAAAAACCGACAATCAGAGTATGATTTTTGATTTTGAAATAAAAGATTTAACCAAAACGCTTATACCCAAATCAAGCCATTCCTTTGACAGCGATCAATTGGAAAAAGAACCTTTATTCGGCAAAAATTGTCAGTTTATCAGTGCTGCTCGCCTTGGACCGCAGGGTACTTATTCAAAAGATGATGTAGTAGTTGATGTCTATAACCAAATATCAGTAATGGAGGGAAAGGCGGAACATTTTGTTCATTTTTTACAACTACATAAAAATGATGATATTATTCCTAATTTATGTCTATCAAATATAAAAGCGACAGATTTATTTTCTCAAGTTACGGCATGGGAAAGAGGAATAAGTTCGGGAGTAAATATAGTTGTTGAGGACAATGGAACACTCGGCTATGAATTAAAATATCAATTCAGTACAAAGGACGGCAAAACAGAGAGTTTTAGTGCCACAAATGTAGGCTTCGGATTGTCGTATGTAATGCCTGTGATTGTTGCAATATTATCGGCAAAGCCCAACAAATCTGTCTTATTTATTGAAAATCCTGAGGCTCATTTGCACCCACGAGGACAAGCGAAGTTGGCAGAATTAATATGTTTGGCAGCACAAGCTGGAATACAAATTGTTATCGAAACGCACAGCGATCATATATTCAATGGAATACGGAAAAATATTGCTTCAAAAAAAATTGAGAAAAATAATGTAAAAATCCATTATTTTGAATTAAATGATAAAAGTGCAACTGTTAGCACGCAAATTCAAATTTCCAATGAAGGGCGTATTGTGAAGCATATAGAGGGTCTTTTTGACCAATTTGATAATGATTTGGATGAACTGTTGGGCTTATAGTTATGGAAATACTTATCAATGAATTATCATTAACCGGACAATTTACGTCTGTGGAAAAATTCATAAAAGACGCGCTACCACCATTAATATCTTTATTAAAAGAGGTACATCCCGATAAAGATTTGCTGTATAAAAAACGCGATTTTTATAGTTCTCTTATTACTATAGATATATCAATTCATAATTTGTTAATCGGAAAATATTCGCGAAACTATGATGAATTAAGGAAATTCAAATCTCAATTATTTTCTCTGTTTGCAGAACCACATTGGGAAAACTCTCAAAAGCACTTATCAACAGACATGTATGTTTATAACGGAAGTAATGTATGCGGACAATCAATAGCCGAAGCCTGTGAAAGGGATAGAGTTATAATATCATTTACTCATCAGGATTTTTCAGTAATACAGATACAGGTTGAAAAAAACAGAGTGCCTGTCGAAGTAGATAATTTATTTACGAAAGGACATTATACTGAACTCGCATACAAACGCGAGCAAATTGATTATGAGCAATATTTTTCATGGCAGTTTGATAATAAAAAATGTTTGTTTGTACATAACACCAAACGTTTTTCAGGAACGAACTATATAGAGCAAGGACAGCGAATTTACAGAGAAATACAAACAGGTAATTATTGGTATTTAGATAATCTGCATAAAGGTCACTACGAAGTATTTAATGCCGATAAAGAACATATTGGTGTTGCAAATTTGAACGGTGTATTAGATACAACGAAGAAAAAGAATGGGAGGAAAATAGACCTTTAACCCATTTCTAATGCGTAGCAAAGGTGTAACTAATAAAAAAAGGCGAACGAGTAAATCGTTCGCCTTTTTTTGTTGGTGGAGTTTTATCGGATGATAAACTTGTGGGTGGTGCCTGATAAGTTCAACAGATAAACACCACTTGGGAGTGAGGTAACGTTAATTTCTGTCTTTGTACTTTTCGTTCTGCCCTCTAACAGGCGTTTTCCCTGCATACTAACGATAGAATATGATGTGCCTGCGGGTAGGTTGCTTTCAATCGTGAGTATGCCATGAACTACCGGGTTTGGATACAGGTTTAATGCCGTTGCTGCTGAAATATCCCCCACTGCAACGCCTTTTTCTGTATCACCAACTTTAAGCGTTAGCGGACTGCCAACGACAGTAAAGGCAACACTTGTGCCTGCAACTACATCTGCACTTATAACAAGCGGCTCCCGCTCTTCCTTGCTACCGTCAGGCAATGCGTTTATAAGCACGTAGCCAGACGTAAGACCTGCAAAAATAGTGATAGTGTCGTAACTTATATTAAAGTGCGAACCTGTAACATTGACAGACACTTTTATATCTTCCGAAAACGCAACAGGAATTGTCGCCCAAACAGTGTCTATGCCCCACGTTTCGGATATACTGTCTGTTGATTGTGTCAAGGTGATAACAGGATTAATGCCTTTTATCTTAAAATACTGCTCTGCAACACGGCTGCTTACGTTAGTAACACCACGAGCGGTAATAACAGCACTTTCTGCTGCGGTAACATTCTTCGTCAGATAAAAAGCACCGCCACTATATGCCGCGTCTGCTTCAATTGTGTCGGTATATCCGCCAACATAAACAGGATATTTCTTAATATTATCAATATCAAGACTCTCCATAGTATTGTACTTTAAGTATTTTTCAACTTTAAGTTTAATATCCTCGCCCACATAGTAGTTGTAGGTATCCTGAACTTTATGGTCTTCCTGATTGTATATCCATATTTTTACTGCATAGTCCGTCTTTAAAGGCAGCCAAAAATCCTCGCTGTTATTCTTTATCTCTTTTGTGCCGTCTTCGTTATAGAAGATAAAGCCCATACCCACAGGGCGGTCGCCCTCCCAACCAAGATTAAAGAAACTACGGAGAGCAGTCGTCTGGAACGTGTAAATACCATTACTGTAAGTCATCGGATAGCATTTGCCCATCCACCCACAGGGTGCTATCGTCTGGTCATTATTGTCGCCTGCATTTTGTTTATATTTATAGAACGGATGCAGATAAATCGCCTCACCTGCTGTAAGACCCATACCTGTAACGTCAAGCGTGATTTTTACGCTATCACTCAAAACGGCAACGTCCAAGCCGCCCGAAATATCCACAACAGTAGCGTAAGGATCAAATACATTTACGGTTACCGAGTATTCTGCCTCGTAAAGAACGTCATTTTGAGCTACAAAACGGACAGCGTAACTGCCTGTTGCAGCGGGCGTAAAATTATAGTTTACGATGCCCGCCTTTACTCTTGCCACAAGCGCGTCATCAATATAGATAAACATTGAATCGACTGTTGAGTTGCCTGTTGCACTGGTAACAAGCAGAGAGTCTTTTTTCATGCTAATCTCGCCCGCAGGATATGTGGACACAAAAGCAGGTGCGTCAAGTACATTTATTGCAACTTCCACCCTTGCGGAGTATTGACATTCCCCTATTTTGCTGTTGTCGAACGCCTGCAAATAGAAAGAAGTGTCTTTAGTAAATACGGATGTTACGGTTTTTGCTGCGCCGTCACCAATCATATTTACTTCTAAACCGTCTTCTTCTAAGGTCCATAAGGAATACACTTCATTTGAACTGTAATTTGTAATAGTGAAGGTGGCTGTCGTGCCGCTGTAAGATACAGCATTTATAGCAGAAATTTCAGGTGCGGGATTAGGTTCGCAGTCCGTAACTGTTACTATATGCTGTTTTATTGCAGTATCATAAACATTAATTGCCCAAACCGTAAATGTGTCTTTTTTTGCCACATCGGGTGTATAATTGTAGGAAATCTCGTCATCTTCTACTTTTAAGACTGTCACTCCGTTTATAAACAGGTACATACTGTCCGTATTTTCAGCTGTAGCAGAAATACTTATCTGCACATCTTTCATTCTGTTTTCACCATTAAGCGGAGTGAATGAAGTTATGTTTGGCACTGGCGGAACTTCGCTGTTTTCTACGTTTAATATGAGGGGGCTACCACTTACGGTGAATGGTGATGACACGCTACCCGCCGTAATTGTCAAGCTACTGCGACTTGTGTAAAGACCATCGGAAACTATCGTCAGGATAATATAACCACTCGTCTGCCCCGCAGCAATAGTAATTTCATCTGCGGAAAGATTGAAATATGTGCTGCCACTCACGCTCACAGGGATTGTTATTGCGCTACCATACTTCGCAGGGATTTTCGCCCACACAGTATCAACATTGGATGTCGTTTCATTAACAGTTGTAGTCGATTGACTAAAAGTGATAACAGGATCTATAACTTCGATAAGTGTTTCGTTACTGTGTGCTACTGCACCGCCCTCAGAGTAGCCTGTGGCACTTATGACATCCTTAACAAGTGCAGAAAGAGTTACTAATGTATCTAATTTTCCCACTGCTTCGCCGTTGTAAACAACTTCCCTGCCAAGCTCAACGAGAAAAGTTGCACCTATTTTTACCGATACAGGATATTTTTTGCCGTCATTCAAACCACCGTCAATATATTTCTCAACATAGAGTTTTATTTTTTCACCCCGATAGAATTGATTATAGCCGTCTTTATTTGTATGACCGTACGTATCAGGCCACAGTTTAACAGCAAAAGTGTGAATATCTTCCCAGAAGTCATTGCCGTTATTTTTTTCTTCTAAAATATTACCACCCGCGCCGTCGCCTCCTGTGCGGAACAACCACTTAAAGCCTTTTACATTGGCATATTCTTCGCCTGTCAGTCCGTAGAACGTTTGCATATCCGTTATAACGTAGCGGTAATTATAATCGCTCGTCCTGGTCATTTTAAACTTTACGTCAGGAATATCATTCCACCCGCCTGTAATATATTTATCGCTATTGTCTTGAAAAACTACCCCACCCCATATATAGATGTCATCATTATTGTAAAATTTCAAGTTCTGGTTTGCTACGTTCGAAGACGCGGTATTGAAAGTGATTACAATGCTGTCGCCATGCACCTGCCATGCGGGGGCAGTCGTGTAAACAGGTGAATTTGTACCGACCGTTACCTCTACCGAGTCTTTACAGCCTGTAACGGAATGAATTGCCGAAACTCTGTAAATGCCCGAAGACAGATTTTGGTACGTATATGGTGCTGTCTGCGGGTCGCCACCGTTAAGGAATATCTGTGTGCCACCTGTTACGGTCACGTAAATACTGCCATCGTTATTTTGCGCCGTTGCGGGAGACGGTGCTGCATTAATAGTCGGCTTTGCGTAATTTGCCGTTACTTCGGTATTGTCCGTTGCAGAACAGCCATTGCTGTCTGTCACCGTTACCGTATAGTTCCCCGCAACGAGTGCCGTATAATCAAAGCCGCTTATCTCTTTTGTTTGTGAAGAATATCCTACATTCTGCATAAGGTACTTTGCTCCCGCAAACGGCAGTCCGCCACTTACTGCTACATCTATTGAGCCTTCTGCCACGCAGGTTACAGCCGACGGTGTAAGGGTAAGTACAGGCAGACTGTTGGGCTTAACCGTCACTTCTTTTTGGCTATACTGACATCCCTCTAATGCAGTTGCTTTCAAGGTGGCTCTTACGTTATATTTTATTTCTGCATTAACAGCAGGAGTTGTTATAACACCCTCGCTGTAAGTCGCTGTTCCAATAATGGACGTTCCTGCTTCATTGTAGAGTGCGTAGGTATAGAGAACATCATTATAACCACTGATAACAAGGCTTGCCGCTGTGCCCGCACAAGCCGCCGTATCGTTTACGGTGGGGATAGCAGGCGGGGCGCAGTTCGTTATTGTTAAGTTTGTGAGCACAGTGTCGCAACCATTGTTGGCAGTGACGGTAACAGTATAATCGCCTGCGGGCAGCTGTTCAAAAGTATGGTTACTCGCTACTCCTGTTTCTGTTATATCAACGCTATTGTCGCCGAGAAGTCTTACTGCAAAGGGGCTTCCGCCTTTACTGCCTGTCGTCACCGATATTTTGCCCAAGTCTGCTGTGGGTGACGAACCTTGAATAACTGTTGCCGTCGCTTCGTAAGGCAATGTTTTTATTGTGAGAATATTCACTTTCGCACTTTCTTCACAAACTCCATCCCCTGTATAGCCTGTCCCCTGTAATTTGTATGTTCCAACAGGCAATGTGTTCGGGACTGTGATTACTCCTGTTTGGGCAGTTGCCACAATCGCGTCCACTGCATTAAGAAGATTATATGTCACTCCCGCCACAAGGCTCGCTATTGTAAGAGTGGCAGGTGTACCTTTGCAAATACTTTGCGCACCACCGTCAATTGCGGGATTGCTTGGTGGAGTACAGGCAAGTTCCTGAATTTCGATATTGGAAATTGTAAAGTTGCCACAGCCGTCCGCGCCTGTTATAGCTGCTTCATAGTCCACCGCTGCTGGCAAATTGTCAAATGTGGTGTCGTTGTTAGCACCGCTAATGAAGCCTGTCAATGAAATGCCTTTTGTTGTACTTGTTAGGGATATGCTAAATGGCTTTATACCTTTTTCGCCTGCTGTAAAAGTGATTGCACCGTCATCCACTCCATTGGTGGCATTAGTAACGCTATGTTCAAAATCTGACGGACTTTCTTTTATACCTACAGCGACAACAGTACGGTCAGATATATTGCAGCCTGTGGAAGCACCGATTTCCTCGACCTGCAAATAGTATGTTTTTTGCGCATCAAACGTTTCGGAAACTGTAATGCTGCCTGTTGTATTGTCGCTGCCAACCTGTGTGCCGTCGCTCGCTGCTGTCCATAACGAATATACAGGATTTGTGTACCCGGCATGGTTACTCACCGTAATGGTCGCTGATGTGCTGCCTTTGCAGACAGGAACTGCTGCTGCCACAGGCTCAATCGGATTGCTGCAATTAGCATCTTTGTCGATAATTGTTACGTTTATTGAACCTGCCGATGTAAATGTAACACCCGACAAGCCTGTCACACTCGTTATCCCAACAGTTGCGCTTTTGTTGCCTGCTTTGGCGTGGTCGTCGGTGGCGGTGAGGGTGGTATATGCGGTTGTATCCCCTGCGGGAATAGTAATTGTGGCAGTACCTGTAAAATCATCTGTGCCCGACAATGTTACTGTAAGCGTAGCACTCGCAGGAATTGGAATTTTGGCTGTAACTTTTGTGCTGTTGCCCTCTGTCAGTGATGAACTGTCCGCCGACAATGTTACAACAGGGGCTGCTATTGTAAGTATATCGGTATTGTCGGAAGTCATAGACAGACCATTGGTAGAAACTGCTCTAACAATAAGATTTTCGCCTACCTGTGTAGTTAAGACAAGGTTTTTGAGGTATAGCCCATCACCAAAAATTTCGGTTTTGGGAATAGAGTCTAACACTACACCGTCAGAGGTTTTCAGCTGCACTGTCATTTTTTGTTCATCACTCGCATAATTCCCACCATTCCACTGTAATTCTTTTTGGACGTTCCATTTAAGCGTTTCGCCCTGATAAAAATAATAGATGTCATCTTTTTTATGGCTCGCCATTGCGTCATCCATCCAAAAATATAGCGAGGCATAATTAGATACCTTTATACCTCCCTCTTGCGACTCATTTGAAGCATCGTGCGCTATAAAAGAAAGCCATTCGGGACAGCCACTCGCCCCAATACTGCCTATATTCACTCCATTGGAATTAAAATAATCCGCCAGTGTGCCATTTATGGTAAGGTGGAATTTGTTATCTGTCCCTTTAGTCATAATGTGCCTGTTCTCCCCCCAACTGCCTATATCCACACTTTGTTCTCCTGCACCTTGATTGTCGCACCATTTATATTTATACCATATATGCAAATAAATGGCATAATTATTTGCGAGTTCATTTCCATTAGGGTCGTAGGTGATAGTGAAAGTACCACTGTTGTAAAGCGTGACTACCGTTTCAGAGGTAGAAAATATACCATTTGACAGAGTAGCGGCTTGCATACGATTTGTCAAAAGCAGTAAGGCTACTGCAAAACATACTGTAATTTTTAGTGCTCGTTTCATAATATATTAGTTTTTAATGATTTTTTCTATTATTCCTTTGGCGTATAGCAAATAAACGCCACCTTTAAGCGAAGTTATATCTATCGTTGTAGTTCCACTTAAAATCCCGGATTTTATTTTTCTTCCTGATATATCACAAAGCGTATATTCCCCTAAGCCACCCTCTACCGTAAAACTTCCACTCGTTACAGGATTTGGATAAACTTTTACAGTCACATTATCCAAATGCTCATTTGCCGTATATCCGCTCACCTGAATATCATTTAACACCGCCATACCTGTACGTCCCAAACCATCTTTCACAACTGCCTTTACACTGTATGTTCCCTGCGATAAGTTGTCAAACGAATACGACAACATATCGGGCGCAACGCCACTAAAATACAGCGCGGAGTCGCCGTCTGAAAGAAGATAAAGAAACAGCGAATCGGCATTAAACGTTCCAACATTCACCGCAATAGTCCCATTAACAGCAGAAACAAGCGACATCTCAACAGAAGGATAGTCTGTAACTTCTATCGTCCTGCTCACGGAAGTTTGCTTGCGGGCATTATTACGAGCTATAACTTCTATTGTATGATTGCCTGTCGCTATAGGCTGATACAGGCATTGCGAGCCTACCATTCCATTTTGGAGCAAAACGTTGTCAGCATAAAAAAACAGCGAGTCGGCATACTCCGCACTTACCTCAATCACAACAGTCTCCCCAAGCGAAAAAACAGCACCACTCGCAGGTCTTACAAAAGAGATTATCGGTGACGGAATATCCTCAACATCAATCACCTCAACAGTGATTTCCTTTACAGTAGTATTGTTCTCACTATTTGTAGCAACAGCCTTTATAACATACAGTCCGTTAGCAGACGCTATCCAGTTATAACTTATGGAAGAGGTCGCAGATGCCGTTTGCACACTGCTACCGTTTATAAACATTTCCCACGAGCAGTTGTCGCCGGTAGTTGCGGTAATAGTTCTCTCTGTTCCTGTCGGGATAAGTTCGCCGTCGTGAACAGTCGTAAAGTAAATAACAGGGTAGTTTAGAATATTTAGAGTGAGCGTTCCTGTGGCAGTAAAAGTGCGGTCGGCACATTGCACCGTACCCGCGCTTATCGTCAGTGGATCGCGGCTGCCCGACTGTCCGTCATCAAGAACGTAAAGCAGAGTAAAGGCACGTGTCCGTCCAGCAGGAATAACAATTGTTTCTGCACTTAGTTCGTAAAAGCTGCCTGTAACATTGAGAGGAACTGTAACGTTGCTTTTAGTCGCAGCAGGGATTGAAGCCCAAATTGTATCAACATTTTCACCCTCCACTTCTTTAACGACAGAAGTTGATTGTGAGAGCGTTACAATCGGCTCATTGACAACTATACTGTATTGCTGCGAAGATTTACGATTATTTTGTGTGGCGGTAGTCTGCGCTGTAACAATCTGCGCACCGACTGACGGAAGCGGAAATGACTGTATATATTCCCCGCCCAAAAACGGCACGTCCGAAGGCAACGCTGTTAGAACGCTGTCGTCACTTAAAATATTAATCGGAAACTGCCTGTCGTCCGACTTGTACCAAGTGTTATTGTACATTAGGAAGCGGTCTATTTTTAACCGTACCGAGTCGCCGATATAGTAATGATATACACCCTCAATACGGTGGTCTTCCTGTTCATGTACGTAAATATCTATCTTGTAATCCTGCCTGACAGAAATCCAAAAATCCCCGCCCCCATCTGCCTTAATCTCTTTCGTTGCGCCATCATTGTAGAATACAAAGCCAAAGCCAATAGGACGCTCACCTTTCCAATCACCTGCAATAGAAAAAAATTCAGCAATATTCTTTATTGTATAGCGGTATTGTCCCTCACTATAAGTCATGGCATAACATTTGTTCCCCCACCCACAAGGCGCAATCGTCTGATCATTCATATCCTCCACATTCTGCTTGTATTTATAAAACGGATGAAGATAAATCGCCTCACCAGACACAAGCCCCACGCTCGCATTAACTTTACTCGCATCAAGCACAATCACGAAAGTATCCGATAGCACCCCCATCCCGCTAACCCCCTCAAACACCACAGCTGCGCTCTGCGCGTTTGCCACAGCAGTAGCAGCAAACATCACCGTCAAAACTACAAATATTTTCTTCATAATTCTCATTGTTAATATAACACCACTTTTACTGTTTCACTGCCAATCCTAAGAATATATACGCCAGACGGAAGTCCGCGAACATCAACCTTTGCGAAGCCATAAGAAGATAACCGCCCTTTGCGTACGGTTTTTCCTGTAACATCAACAAGCACGTAGCTATCGTTGAAAGCTGATGTCGTAATTGTGAAAACTCCGTCCGCTACAGGATTTGGATAAACTTTAATACCATCCAAAACCGTCAATTCTTCGTTGCTTGCATAAGGCGCAACATTAACGAGCAGCATTGTCGATTTACCGTCATAGTAACGACCTTTGGCATAAGCAGTAAACATATACGTACCCTCTGTAATGCCGTGAATAGTATATTGTATGGAAGTGCCTGCCTTGCACAGTGCCACTCCACCCGCATTGTAATTGAAAAATATTGAGTCCGCCAAAGGTGCAGTAGCAGTAAGAGTGACGTTCTGCCCTGCATTTACGGCATTTCCTTTATCGGAAGTAATTTTAACGGACGGCTTCACCACCTTGAATACGGAAGATGCCTCACCCTCGCTGCACACAGACGTTGCAACAGCTTCCAGATAATATGTACCAGTGTCTGAAATTCCCGCAAGAGTATGGTTCAGATACAAATCGTTTGTGACTGTCGCCACCTGATAGCCGTTTTGATAGAGTGTTATGCGGTCGGAATTAGTGCCCTGCAACACTACGTTTACAGGTGTTCCAAGCAGATACTGCACGTTTTCTCCAAGCGGGGAAAGGAACTCAACCATTGTTCCCCCCTCGGCAATTTTGTAAGAAACAGAACGTATTTCTTCGCCGTACTGATTTGCAGCAACGACCGCTAAGCGATACTCCCCTATCAGGTCTGCCGTTTCGTTATAATCAAAAGAATTTGTTTTATACACAGCCTTGACTTTGTCATTCACATACACAACTACACTGTCAGCACGCGAAGCCGTCCCCGATACGGCAATTTCGCAACCCTGCATATATGTCACCCTGTCTTTCGCAACAATGCTTAACGCAGGATAAACTTCTGGAGGCACAACGACATCGGGAATGTCCACACGTGAACGTGTATAAACACGATATTCACCAGGGTTCATATTGGCAAAAAGCCAGTCCCCATTAACAACATCAATACTGTCCCCGCTAAAAAGTTCGTAATAGCGACCGTTTGGCAGACTAACCGGAACGCTTTGCTTGACAACATCCCCATTTACAACGGAAACAACAGCATCCGAAGTCGATTTTTGCAGACGTTGCCATTTTACAAGATTATTGCCACTTACGCTCTCATGAAAATCCCAATCGTAGGCTCTATCCATAGCAGGATAAGAAGTTTTAAGATGAATCAGCTTGGACATATTATTAAATAACGCTTTACGCGCTGGCTGCTTCAAGTAATCCCAACGTACAGGTTTTTTATCCGTACGGCAACGTTCGTTATGAATAAGTGTAGTATCCCAACATTGACCGATAGAGTAAGAATAGCCAAGTTCGCCGAACTGCCAGAGCATTTTAGGTCCTGACGAAGCGTACAGCATTGTAGAAGCCATTGCCATACGGTCAAGTGCCGTAATGCTGTCGCGAATATTATATGTACCTGCGGCATTACCATTATTAAGAACATCGTATTCTACCCTCTCCTCGTCATGGCTTTCAAAGTATGAAACAAAATTATTCATAGTGCCCACCATACGCCCGATATGAGCATTACTGCCCCATCCCATGGCAAAATTATGACTGCCCTCAATTATGTTTCGCCAAAGCATCATACCGTTATTTGCAAAGACGTTTTCTTCATCATCCGTACCCCAATGTTCGAGAATAATATACACATCAGGTTTTACGCTACGCACTATATTTGCCATACGATTGATAATATCCACGCGGGACTGGTCGTACTTGTCCCATGTACCGCTGTTTTGAGTAAAACCCTTGCTCATATCAAAACGATAGCCGTCAATATTATATTCTTCTATCCAATATTTCAAAATACGCTCCATCAAATATTGCGTATGCGGACTGTTGTGATTAAAATCTTCCCCTACAGAAAGTTCGTGTGGCGCAACTACGTTGTGATAGGGATTATTGGGAGAAGGACGATTATTTGCCGCGTCCCACCACATTTTTACAGTAGGCGAATTGCCAAACGCATGATTGAGGACAATATCCAAGATTATGGCAATGCCACGCCTGTGACACTCGTCAATAAGCCGTTTAAGCGAAGCAGCAGTGCCGTAAGCCTTATCTGGCGCAAAGTAAAAAGCAGGATTGTAACCCCAACTTTCATTACCGTCAAATTCCATTACGGGCATAAGTTCTATGGCGTTGATACCAAGCCGCTGCAAGTATGTGAGCGTGTCGCGAAGCTGGTCATAAGAACATATTCCCTGCATAAAATCACGCATAAGAAGTTCGTAAATAACAAGATTGTCTTTTGGCGGTGCTGTAAAATTTTCCACAATCCATTTGTACGGCTTCTGCGCCGTTTGAAGAATACCCGCATACGAATAAATTCTTGCACCTTGCGGGAAAGACTGTAAATTGGGATATGTTGTATTGCTGATATAGCGGTCGTTCCACGGGTCGAGGACTTTTTCGCAGTAGGGGTCTGCCGTATATATGCTATCATCAACAATATACTGAAAAGCGTACTCCTGTGCGGAAGTTAATCCCTCAATTGTCACCCAAAATTTCTTAGGATTTTGAGCGTTATCATCAGTTCCCCAGCACTTCATCTGATGTTCTAACCGCAGTTGCCATTTATTAAAGTCGCCTACCACAAATACATGGTCTTTCCAGGGTGCACGTAGCACAAGAGTAACTTTTGTTGGATCTTCGAGATAGTAATTTATGCCGTCTTTAAGCCCTGCGGGAATTGCTTCCGTTACCGTTTGCCCGCGCACGAGAAAAGTTACGGTATCGTCATCTGCATATTCGCCACTTGTTCCTCGCGCAATGACGGTGTAGAACCCTCTTTGAGCGTTACTTAGAACCGTATCGAACAAAGCTGTATTGTTACCGCTGTGTATGAGCTTTCCACCATTATCTGTGTAGCAATATATTTGCATATTACCAGATTGAGAGGCTTCCACTTTAAGAGGGATATTATCGCCCACAACATAGAGTGAATTTTGACTTGGCACACCAATCTTGATATTGTAGAGCGAAGCAGATACTTCTACAAAAATATCTGTTCCGCCGTCATCCTTGCCCTCATAATAGCTACCGTCTGGCTTCTTCTCGCCAGAACGGAAAACAAAAGCAAGACGCAAAATATCTTCTTCGTCTGGAATATTATAAAATTCACGAATATTTAGTCCACCTGTGGAAAATATCCATTCATTGTTCCCCTGTTTTGTGAGCTGGAGTTCGGGCAAATTCTCTCCCCACGCACTTTTAACGTACTTCCAATCAGTATTGTTTACACTCTTTGAGGTGATGACGCCTGTATGACAATACACAGTGCCACCGTAGTCTTTAAGACCCGCCGTTCCTTTGTCTGAATAATATGTAAGCGTAAGCGGGAGAGAAGCGACAGGAACAATTGGTGTCGTACTGACAATTTGTGCCTTCACCGAAACAGCAAACAAAAAGATAACCAAAAGAATAGCAAGCCTTTTTCTGTTATTTGGCATTTTCTTAACTTTTTTTAGAGCTATAAAGTTAAGATAGATTATTATAAAATGCAAGTACCTGCCGTAAAATTTTATAGAAAAAGTCTTATTTGGAAAAATAATCGTCGATGTCGAGAAAATCCTGAACTACAAAAGCGTTCGGATAGACATCCTGAATCGTACGAAGAAATTGTGCAGCGTCCCTTCTCATTCTGAAATTGCCCACTTTCACTTTGAAATGCGGCTCTTCGTAAACCAAGTATGCAGGAATGCTCGGAAATATTTCAGAAAAAGAGCTTTTCGCGCTGAAAGCATTGTTTTTAGAGCCGTTTCCTGTCTGTGAGAAGATAAGAATTTTAAATCCTGCCAATTTTTGAGAAGAATTATACTCCTTATTCTTTTCTATCAAATCCTTTATACCTTTCTGATAGCAAACATTGTACGACTTATGCCCAGGATTTACGGCAAAGATTTCTGCACAAAAGCAAAAAACTATAGAGCTTACGCAAAAGAGTATCGGTTTCTTGTCCATAATTATTCAAAGTTATACTTTTTTCTTCTTTTCTCAAAATTTTTAGGACAGGGTACAGGGTCAACGCATTTAAATTTTAAGCAGGTTAATCAAAAATTGCTTACTCCAACCGGCTTTTAGTCGTTTGGTTCGTAAAGATCCCTTACTCGTATCTTTTTTCAATAAATTAAGAGCGATTTTTCTTCAATTTTTGTTTTCGACAGCAAGTTAGCTTAACATCTTCTTCTAATTCTTTCTGATTTCCTTTCACAGCGAGGATATAATCAGCATTATTTTCAATGATTTTTTTTTGCAATTTTAGTTTGAGTGCACATAGCATCTATAGTTATTATGCTCGCTTTTATATACAATAAGTCAAGCAATGCTGGAATTGTCGTTATTTCATTGGTCTTTTCACCACATTGCATTTGACCAAGACATAAACCATTCT
>JAISPZ010000042.1 GCA_031274555.1 Bacteroidales bacterium
TATTCAGAATTTTCTGCGCGAAAAACTGCTACTCGACCTCAAAGAGATTTGCCATAATAAAACGTCTGTCGGCGTACCTTTTCTGGGCTACAGGATTATGAATGACCGTTTGAGGCTGCTGCCAAACTCCAAGCGGCGATATGCAAGAAAGATGAAAGAATATAAGTCAATGTACGAGAGTGGACTTTGGAGTGAACCTGTCTATATGAGTCACGTCATGCCTGCCACATCTTTTATACAAAAAGCGGACAGCGCAGGCTTTCTCCGCAAAATCAATTACGAATTACGAATTACGAGCACCAAAAACTATCAGTAAGCACAAACAATATGCACAAACAACAACTGCGTCAGCAATAATTGACAATTAACAACCGCGTCAGCCTAATTGACAATTGACAATTGACAATTAACAACACTGTCAGAATATTACAAAATTTAGTTGAAATGTAAAATTACCTGTGTAAAATTTCTGACTGTCTGCGCCTGCGTTCGCACCAAAACCCTTTGCATTTATTACAGGCAGTGCGTCAAAGCCATAGCGGAGTGACAAGGAAACAAAATCATATTTGAAAGTAACATCAAACATTCCGCTGCACAGCACACTATTAACATTTTGAGGGGAGTCATAAGTGCCTATTGTTATATCCGCCACACGCGGATAGCAGGGCAGATCAAGCACAGCAAAAAGCGCGACAGACATCGAAAAAAGTTCGTCATCACCAATACTAAAACGTCTTCCTATGCCGAGTGGAACAGAAATATTTACAAGCTGTTTTTTGAATGAAATATAGTGAGTGTCGCTTGGCTCTGCACGTTCGGAAGTAGCATTAAGTTTACGAAACGAAGCATTCAGTTCACCATGAAAAAACCAATTTTTCTTTCTGCCGAAATCATACTGAAAAAATCCTCCACCTGTAAAACCGATAGATGTTTTGACACCTTTGAAAGTGTAATTACTCTTGGCAGGAAAGGTTGTTGTAACAATTCCGCCAAACCCAAGACCAAAATGAACATTTTCACTTTGATTTATAGAAGACGTTTGACCCATTGATATTAAAGGCAAAATAGTAATAAATGCTATTAATAATGGAATTTTTGTGTAATTTTGTGAAACTTGCATTTTAGTATTATTTATGACAAAGTTAATTGAAAAAAAGATGAAATGAGTATGACAGGTGTTTGCCGCACGAAGATAAATGTTCACAGATAACATTAAAAACAGCTGAATTAAAAAATTATCAACATCTTAACTTACTCCAGAAATCAAATTTTAAACACACAAATAAAATATAAACATAATGAAACGAGCACTTATCCTGTTGCTTGTCCTTTTAGCAGCATCAATTTTTCTCCACGCTAAAAGAACGATAAAAATAACCCCATTAAAAGACAACGTAAAAAAAGTTTATGTCAGCGTTGAGGCACAAAGTATGTTTAATTTTCTGGAAAATCTGAAATATCCCAATAAAAATTCAGGCATTACATTTTGCGTGACTCCGTCTATAAGGGTGGACTACTATCTTGGCTCGTACTTTTTTGTTGGAGGAGGGCTTGCGTTTAATACAACAGGTGGCGATCATTATTTTATCTCATCTCGTTTTGATAATTTAGAGGGTTTCAAGGCAAGTCAAGAAGTGCGCAGAATAATGTCAGTGTCATACGTGGAAATGCCCCTTTATGCAAAAGTGCAGAGCAACTACATGGACAATTGGGCAGTGCAAGGGCTTCTCGGTTTCTCGTGGGGAGTAAAAGTGATGGCTTCGCGTAAAGACACCTATTCGGAGTTCACATATTCAAAAGACAACGTAGAATACCTCAACGGTGCTTACGAAGAAACAGATAAACTCCGCAAAAAAGCCTCCTTGTTTAACGTTGCAGGGATAGTGGAAGTCAGAGCATTATATCGCGCCACCAATAAACTTCAGCTTTTCGTAGGCACAGGCTATCAGGGCGGATTAGTAAACATCCTTAGTAAAAAATATACGGGCGACGAAGAATTTCACAAAGGAAAACCCGGTCAGGTCATTGTATCCGCAGGCATAGTGTTTTAGTGTAGAGTTGGAAATTGGGCGTTCCCCGCCCCCCCCCTCACGCCCCCCCCCCATATTCAAGACAAGTTTTGGATATGCATAAATTAGTAAACTATAAAGTTAAATATATGAAGATACACGTCGTTCAAAAAGGGTTTTATCCCAACAGAGTTAAGGAAAACTTTTTAATCATCCGTGCCGAATACAAGAAAGCACTTGCGGGCAAAGCCGATATTATGGTGCTACCCGGAAACGCCATTATCGGGTACGAAGCAGACCTTTCAACATCACATTTTGCTGCCATAGAGAAATTGGCAACTGAAACCAAAGGGGAGCATTGCGCAATCCTGTGCGAAACGTTTGGCAGGTTCTTTTTGTTGGAAAAGGGCACGGTAAGTCTTATAGACGGCGGCGGATTTGAATTTAACAAATATAATTGCAAAGTCTTAACATCATTTGAAGTGGATGAGAGTGACTGCAGCAGTTATGATATTGTTTTCTTTTTAGAAGCTATGCCTTTTGCCGTAGAATTTCAGGGGGAGTATTGCGACAATATACTTGACAGATTTAAAAATACTTCACTCGTTTATGTAAATCAGTGCGGAGGAATAGACAATGTCGTTCTCTCCGGTCACTCGATGATAAAAGGTTTGAGCGACGAAAAAGTATATATACTCCCTGATTTTGAAGACTGTTCGTGTACTTTTGAATTTAAGAAGCAAAAATTCACTCCACTCTCCAAGTTAAAACCATATAAGGAAAAACTTGAAGATATGGAGTTTATTCGCGATGCCCTTGTTGTCGGTATTCGCGATTATTTTAAGTACGCAGGAATAAAAAAAGCAGTTGTTGGAATTTCGGGCGGTATTGATTCGGCTGTTATAGTTTCTCTCGCTGTTGAAGCACTTGGCAGGACGAACGTTTTCGGGGTGATGATGCCATCGCAGTTTTCCACCGACCACTCCGTTAAGGACGCTGTGAGGCTCGCTGATAATTTACAGATTTATTACGAGATAATAAAGATAAAACCGATTTACGACACCTTTATAAAGCAGCTTGACCCACTTTTTAAAGACACCGAATTTGGTCTTGCCGAAGAAAATATGCAAGCACGTTCGCGTGCGACACTGTTAATGTCCATAGCAAATAAATTCGGATATTTATTGATAAATACGTCCAACAAAAGCGAAGGCTTCTGTGGTTACGGCACGCTCTACGGTGACCTCTGCGGCAGTATTTCCCCGCTTGGCGACTTATATAAAAGTCAGGTTTACGAACTTGCGGAATATATCAACCGCAAGAAAGAGATCATCCCTCAAAATATCATAGACAAAGCACCGTCTGCCGAACTGCGTGTTGGACAGAAAGACAGCGACTCGCTTGGTGAATATGATATTATAGAAAAGATAGCCCGTTCGTATTTATATGAGTACATCACAGACGCAAAAAAAATTGCGAAACAGACGGGAATTGCGGTGGCGCACGTAGAAAAAATCATCTCGCTTTTCCAAAAGTCAGAGTTCAAGAGGCGTCAAGCCGCCCCCGCCATAGTCCTCACCACCAAACCCCTCTCAAGAGTTGGACTAACCCTAAACTAAGCAAACGCAGGACAAAACCATCCTATCGCCTGCAAGCTCAAACAGCACCATCCTCCAACCATGTAGAAAAGGATGAGGACGTGGTAAAAGTCGATACACTTGCAGCAGTTTCCGATTAAACAAGCACCTTTTTTTTACGGATAGAAACAGGCGTTGTTCTTTTTTGCCTAACTTGTACCTTTTGTTTTTGTATGTAGGTACTGATGAATGCTTTTGCCTCGTTGCGACTTTTCTGATTGGATGGATATATTTCCAAATCCACACCCAATGGTTCTTTAACTAATCCCATAATCTAAAATTTTAACGATTTAACAAATTATAAAAATATTTATTCACTAGCCATAATGCTTCTTTGCTTTGTATAATCATACGTTGATTACCCACGTGTATTGCACCGAGAGAACCTTTGTAGTGCTCAATCAATTTTGTTTTAGCCTCGAAAGCGACATATCCCTCAAATTCGTGCAGGAAAGAAATTTGACATGCGTATGCCATCAAATTACCTGCAACTCCCTGATACATCTTGTTTTTTCCAACATTGAATGGAGCATTTTCAAGTAAATTAACAAAAACATAATCACGCTCTATTGACAAACTTATCAATCCTTGAATAATTGTAGTGTTATGTTCGATGATCAATTTATACACTTCGTTTATCGGTGAAATTTCTGCTTTCCAATCAAATTTCCAACCGTTACTTTTAGTGATTTGTCGCAGATCATTTTTTGTAATTGGTAATACGTTAGTTCTAAAGCTATCGCCTGTTTTAGCGTTCTCTATGGAATGAGTAAGTTTATCTATCTTAAAGTCTAATTGCATAATGTTATAACTCTACTGCGAAGATACGAATTTTTGGCTCAGCAAACTCAATAAAAAAGCACAAATATCACAGAAATTTCGTAAGTCTGCGAAATATTTTCATCAGAAAAGGATGTTTTCCGTCAGTTGCAGATAGCAAAAATTACAGTAGAAACAACGTATCCCAACTAAGCCGCTTCGACAGATTTTATTTCGGGTACAAGCCTTTTCACAGTTGTTTCGACACCGTTTTTAAGTGTGGCGATGGCGTGAGGGCAGTGACCACAAGCACCCTGCAACTGGACTTTCACAACGTAGTCGTCTGTGAGTTCTTTAAATTCAACATCCCCGCCGTCAGATTGAAGATAAGGGCGGATAGTGTCAATCGCTTCAATTACTTTTTTTGTGATTTCTTCTTTTTGCATAATCAGTTATGTTTTTTAACAAGCGTTCATCTGTCGCTTTGTTTTAATTGAATGACAAAAGTAGTAAATTTGCAGGAATATTATGAATGATAAAATTGTTCTCAAGGGAATAAAGGTTAATAACCTTAAAAATATAGATGTTTCTTTCGACAAAAATAAACTAAACGTTGTTACAGGTCTTTCGGGCAGTGGAAAATCGTCTTTAGTATTCGATACTTTATATGCAGAGGGGCAGCGTAGATATGTCGAAAGTTTAAGTTCTTATGCACGTCAATTTTTGGGCAGAATGAGTAAGCCCGAAGTTGATTTTATTGAGGGTATTGCGCCCGCTATAGCCATTCAGCAAAAAACATTTTCTAAAAATCCACGCTCTACCGTCGGCACTGTTACGGAAGTTTACGAATATCTAAAACTTATGTATGCCCGCATTGGGCGCGTCTTTTCGCCGATTTCAGGGCGCGAGGTAAAACGTCATTCAGTAAAAAATGTCACAGAATTTATTTTAGAGCAGAGCGAGGACAGCAAAGTTTATCTTGTATGCAGGACTGAAAAATCATCCGACCTGCTCATACAGATGGGATACAGTCGGTTGTACAGGAATGGTGAATTGATAGACATTTCCCCGCAGAAAAATTTAGACAAAGATACTTTTCTTTTTATTGACAGATGGGTAATTCATCACAGCGACAATTCGCTCTATTCCCGCATATTTGATTCTGTACAGACTGCATTTAACGAGGGTGACGGAAAATGCGGGGTGGTGATTTTTCCAAATGAAGATACCATATCGGGCGACATCACTCCAAAAAACATCACTCTAAAAAACATCACTCCAAAAAACATTACTCCAAAAAACATTACTCCAAAAAACATCAATTCCAAAAATGTTGTCCCAAATCTTGTAGAATTTTCCAACATATTAGAAATGGATGGAATGAAATTTGTTAAACCAAGCGCAAATTTTTTCTCGTTCAACAACCCTTATGGAGCGTGTCCACGTTGCGAGGGGATGGGCAACATTCTCGGTTATAGCGAGGATTTTGTCATTCCAAATCCGTCCCTTTCCGTATTCGACAACACAGTTGCGTGTTGGCGTGGCGAAAAAATGCAACAGTGGAAAAAAAGATTTATTATCGACAGCGCGAGTGAGAAATTTCCAGTCCACAAACCATATAAAGAATTAACACGTGCTCAAAAAAACTTACTGTGGAACGGCAATGCAAAAATAAACGGAATAATGCAGTTCTTTGCCGATTTAGAGCGTAATTCTTACAAGATGCACTATCGTATCCTTGTTGCACGTTATAAAGGGAAAACGATATGTCCCGAATGTTACGGCAGTCGTCTTCGCAAAGATGCAGAATATGTAAAGATAGATGGATATTCTATAGGTGAGTTGGTAGAAATGCCGATAGAAAAATTAGTGAGCACAATTGCTTCCATGAAATTTACCGACTACGAAAAAATTGTTATTGACAGAATTTTGCGAGAAATATCATCACGTCTTGATTATTTAATAAGAGTAGGGCTTCCATATTTAACTCTTTCGAGGATGTCCCAAACACTTTCGGGTGGCGAAATGCAGCGTATTTATCTCGCAAACGCACTTGGGAGCACACTTGTAGGCTCAATGTATATTCTTGACGAACCGAGTATTGGGCTTCATCCTCGCGACACGCAAAATCTTATCAGTGTCTTGAAATCATTACGCGATGAGGGCAATACTGTTATTGTTGTCGAGCACGACCGCGAGATGATGGAAGCGGCAGATAACATTATAGATATTGGTCCATACGCAGGCAAGCAGGGTGGGGAAGTTGTCTTTGACGGAACTTACAGACAAATGTTGTCGCATGGCACATCGCTGACGGCAAAATATTTGCGCGGAGAACTTGAAATAAAAGTGCCCGAAAGCAGGCGCAGGGGGCGGGGAGCTATAGAGATAGCAGGTGTCAATCAAAATAATCTCGACAACGTGAGCGTAAAAATCCCTCTCGGAGTAATGACTGTCGTTACAGGCGTGAGCGGGTCGGGAAAAACATCACTTGTCAAACAAACATTATATCCAGCGTTACAGCGTCATTTAGAGGGATACTCAGGTGATGCTGGAAAGTTTGAAGAACTTAAAGGGGACTTAAAAATGATAGGCAGGGTAGAGATGATAGACCAAAATCCGATAGGTCGTTCCTCGCGTTCAAACCCTGTGTCGTATATAAAAGTCTATGATGACATTCGTTCTCTCTATGCCTCGCAGCCTCTCGCTAAAAAGCGTGGATATAAACCCGGATTTTTTTCTTTTAATGTTGAGGGTGGACGTTGTGAAACCTGTCAGGGTGAGGGCACGGTGAGTGTAGGAATGCAGTTTATGGCAGATATTGAAATAGAGTGTGAAGAATGTCATGGAAAACGTTTTAAGAACGAAGTTTTAGAGATACTCTTTAAGGGAAAAAATATTTCGGAAGTGCTTGCTATGACTGTTGATGAGGCGATAGAATTTTTTGCAGTTGCGGGCTGCAACACAATAGCAAGCAAACTGTCCACACTACAAGAGGTCGGGCTTGGATATTTGGCACTTGGGCAACAATCTTCAACGCTTTCTGGCGGTGAGGCACAGCGAATAAAGCTCGCTTACTTTATCGGCAGAGGCAACGTAGAAAAGCCAACTCTTTTTATTTTTGACGAGCCAACGACAGGTCTTCATTTCCACGACATAAAAAAGCTCCTTGGTGCTTTTGACGCACTTATTCGCAAAGGGCATACAATATTAGTTATAGAACATCATCCAGACGTAATAAAAATGGCAGACCACGTCATCGACATTGGTCCTGAGGGTGGCGAAAAAGGTGGAAAAATAGTTTACGAGGGCACACCCGAACAGCTCCCAAGCTGCAAACAGTCCATCACGGGGCGGTATGTGTAGAATTTAGAATGTAGAATTTAGAATGTAGAATTATTGCTGACGCGGTTGTTAATTGTCAATTGTTAATTGTCAATTGTCAATTGTCAATTAGGCTGACGCACTTGTTAATTTAGAATTTAGAATGTAGAATGTAGAATTATTGCTGACGCACTTGCTGTTTGTGCCTATTGTTTGTGCATACCGTTTGTACTTATGCCTATTGTCGGTTCTCGTAATTCGTAATTGAAACAGGGTGTTAAGCAAACATAAATCGCAATTAAGTCAAGCCCAACAGCGGTAAAAACAACAATAGTTGGGTTCGTAATTCGTAATTCGTAATTGATTTCATGTTTGCAATTCAAAAATTTATGTGTATCTTTGCAGAATTAACCGTGAGCGGTCTTTTTCGTTAAGCAGGTCGTAGTGTTGATTTTCGTATAATGTGTAATGTATTTCAAAAGTCAAAAAAATGTATAATATATCTTCTGTATTTTTATCATCTCTTGTAAAGACGGACTGTTCTGTGTTGTCCGTATTTGTAAAATCAAATAAAAACCAATCAATCAAACAAACAAAAAAAAGACATGAAACGAGCATGAAAAATGTTGCACCCGCGACGAATGTTTTTGTGCGAGTTCCATACGACCTATTAAAAACAATTGCAAATCATTGATGCCTTAAACAAAAAATTAAAAATATCAATAAATTATAAACGTATGAATAAATTTTCAAA
>JAISPZ010000007.1 GCA_031274555.1 Bacteroidales bacterium
TAACACCGGCAGGATTGCTTGAAAAACCTACGTAGTAATTAGTGGCATACACACTGCACAGCACACTCGCGCTACACATAAGTGTAACAATCAATAATAATTTTGAAAATTTATTCATATCTTTTTTAGTTTAGTTTAGTTTATTTGGATATTATTTAAGTCATAATTGAAAAGCGCGTTAGCCGTAATTGACAATTGACAATTAACAATTTGAATGTAGTGTCCCAAAAACTGCACCGTCTTTATATGCCATAAATGGCATATAAAGACGGTGCTTAAACAATTTATACCAATAAAAAGTCGCTATTCTTACTATAACTTCACTTTGAATTATGAGGCTATTGACAGCATAAACAAAAAAGTCGTTACAGCGTAACGATTTTAAAAGAAAATTTTTTACGAATACTACCGACTTAGAATACGTCAGGCATTTATGATGCTCCCTGCTCCCTGCTCCCTGCTCCCTGCTCCCTGCTCCCTGCTCCCTGCTCCCTGCTCCCTGCTCCCTGCTCCCTGCTCCCTGCTCCCTATACACAAAACTCCACATTCGGGGCATGGCGCAAGCGACACTGACCTCGACCCTGCAGACGTGTCTGCGGACATGAGAGATGTTAAAAATACGGAAGACAGATTGTTCATTTTTTGATTTTTAGGATATACTATACGAAAATCAACACGACGACATAATTATAACAAAAAGACCACCAACGGTCAATCCTGCAAAGGTACAAATAAATTTTGAATTGCCAACACGGGCATTTGGCACATTTGCAATTCGAGGTGCTGCAAATTGTTAATAACTTACAATCGACACCGCAAATTGAAAATATGCCGTTCTGTCGGGGAAAACGCCAGGGAAAACGCATTTTTATTTGTGATTAATTGTAGTAAAAAATCATTATTCCATCCTGCTTTAAGTCGTTTTGAGCGCAACCGTTCTTTTCCTTTGTCCTTTCTTAGTAGGTTGCGCGGGGGGGATGTGCAAGGATTTGCGCGGGGGATGTGCAAGGATTTGCGCGGGGGATGTGCGGGGGGGGTGCGTTAGGGATTGCAGCGGAAATCCTTTTTGCCGAGCTTGCGAGGCAAAAAGATTATTGCTTCGCAATGAAGTCGCTCCCGCTCGGCATAGTCCGCGCAAGCGCGTCCTCTGCCCTCGCTTACTCGCGACTTTGCAGCGGAAAGCCCGACCCTGCGGCAGACAGGCTGACGGTGGGCGAAGTCAGGGTGTGGTACAACAGCACTGACGGCTTCCATATTTCCCGTTTGCTTCCCTGCCGCAGGGACACGCCCACATTGTGACCATCCCGCAGCAGGAGCACATCACATTATTTTATCTTCTGCAATTTCTGCACCAATGTCTTTCCGTCTTCTGTTGTAATTTTTATGAGGTAAAGACCCGGAGCGAAAGAGGAGATATTGAGTGTGACTTCGTTATCGTTCACAGTCCTGTGAAGAACGTTGTTCCCTGACATCGAAAATATCGAAATGTCTTTTACCGAATGGGCGGAAAAGACGGAAACGTTGTCTGTGGCGGGATTTGGAAAAATAACAAATCGGGGTTTCTCTTGCGTTTGTTCTACAGGCGTAGAGATATTTGGAAAATTAAGTCCGACAATGACGGGGTCATGGTCAGAGCAGCGGTATATGTCGGTACTTGAGGAGCGTTCGTAGGAGAGCGATGACGGCTCGTCTGTATTTATATGCCACACAGTTGCACCGGTAGCGAGTTTTGCGAGTGAGTCTGTCGCGAGTGAATAGTCGAGATATTCAACGTGACTCCCATAGTGGTAGCTGTACGAGTTTGAGTCGAAATAATTAGTTAGATTGGTATAGCCAGCGCGTCTAAAAACCATGATAGGGTCTTCAAAGTGGAAAGAGTTAAGATCGCCCATAATCAACATACGCTGTGTGCCGTAGTAATAGTTCAATTCATTCAATTTAGACAGAAGTGCTTGAGCTTCGAGGGTGCGGTTGTAGTTAAAAACTCCCTGTCCATCCCCCTGGTCAGCGTTTGCGCCTGTTCCTGTACCGCTTTTAGCTTTGAAATGATTAATTGAAAAAACAAAAACTTCGCTGCTTCCATTAATTGAAAATGCTTGAATAAATTTTCTGTTCTGTACGCCTGTAGAAATTTTGAAAGAGCCTTTATAGGGGGCAACGCGGTCTGTGCGATAAACAACCTGAACCACTTCGTAAGTGGAAGAAGACGTATGCAGAGGCAGATAGGTGTAAACATCACTGCCTTTCGCTTCATTCATCGCGTCCACCAATGCTTTGATGACAGTATTGTCTTGCAGCACCTCACAAAAGCCGTAAATATCCGCGTCAATGGTCATAACAGCTTTTACGATGCGCGACTTTTGCAGTTCGGAGCTATTGCCGAAATGTTCGATATTAAATCCGCAGACTTTCAGGTTATAGTTTCCGAGCAATGTTTCATCGGGAGCTGCGGTGCGCGGATTTCCGTAGAAAACAGGCTCCACAGCAGGGTAGAGCAGGTACGTGTTCCCTTGCTGTCCCATAATGCAGTAGAGGGAGTCGCAATGGCGGCTTGTGCGCATAGAGCCATCTGCGTCAGTATATGGGGTGGGAGTGGGATTACTTCTTGTAGAAGCATCGTCAAGAATAATATCGTCGATAGAATTCCAATAGAGAATATCGTTATACTCAGCACTCAAAGGCAACGCCTGGTCGGTGGGCGCACGTAGCAATTTTGATGCCAAATGTACTTGTCCGTAGCGCGTTTGGTCGTTTGCGTTTATGATGTACATCGTGTGAGGAAGGATAAACGCCATACCCTCCATTGCTTCGCGAGACCCCTGAAAATCAAGCGGAAAATTTTTGCGAATAAACGGCACTTTGCGGTTTGAGGCAAGGATTGAAACAGACGCGTTTGAAATTTGTGTTTGGCTGTTGTATTCCCCCACCGTCCCTGTAATTTGCACATAATCACCTACTGCGACAGGGGTGTTATTGTAAATAAAAATGGCATCCGAAGTATTATCGTTGCCATCACCTAAGGTATCCTGAATATAAAAGCCGTCCAAGCTATTTGTCTTCTGAAAAACAGCCGTAACAACTCCCTCTGTTGTAACTTGTTGTCCATCATAAGAAGATATTTCGCCCGTCCCTTGTATCTCATAGACAGGTTGCGCCATTGCCATTGTCATTGCCGCAAAAAAAGTCGTTCCTGACAGCAGCAACGTCACAAGTGGTAAAATTTTTTTCTTCATATATAGCAAAATTACTAAAATTTAGGGTAATTTGACACATCGGCAAAATTTTTAATTCGGTTGTGTGTAATTCAAGAATTTCATGTAAATTTGCCCGTGCTATAACTAATGTTGTCGTAAAAATAGGGATACGTTATAGGGATGATTTTTTTTATCAACCCTTTTTTGTTTAACTTTGGAATTAAATATAGACTCTTGCCGCTGGTGGGCAATTGGGTATTGGAGTGCTAAATTAGCAGAAAAAAAGTAAAATGCAATTCAAACGATATGAGACCAATAGAATATCTTAACCAAGTCATTCAGGGCGATTGTTTGGATGTTATGCCAAACATTCCCGACAATTCCATTAATATGATTTTATGCGACTTACCTTATGGTACAACGCAAAATAAATGGGATTCAGTTATTGATTTGCCAAAACTTTGGAAAGAATATATGCGCATTATCAAAGACGATGGCGTAATTGCTTTAACTTCACAAGGGTTATTTACCGCAAAATTGATAATGAGTAATGAAGAATGGTTTAAGTATAAAATAGTTTGGATAAAGTCCAAATCAACTAATTTTCTCAATGCCAAGAAACAGCCATTGCGCAAGCATGAAGATATTTGTATCTTTTACAAGCAGCAACCAACGTACAACCCACAAATGACAAATGGGGAAGCGTATGACAAGGGTTTTAGAAAAGACCAATATACAGGTAGTTATGGGGATTTCAAACCGCGCCATGTTAAAAGTAATGGGGAACGTTATCCAAATGACGTGGTTTGCTTTGCCGAGAAACCTGCAATAGAAGATTTTGTTTATTTCAAAACAGCTGAATCTGAGGGGAAAGTTTACCATCCAACGCAAAAGCCTGTTGAATTGGGCAGATATTTGATTAGGACATTTACCAATTCGGGCGATATAGTATTAGACAACGCTTGTGGTAGCGGTAGCTTTTTGCTTTCCGCGCTTTTGGAAGACAGACAATATATTGGTATAGAAAAGAATGAAGATGTTCTCTTGCATAAAGTGCAGCCAATCAACTACATTGAAGTTTGCAATGAAAGAATAGCCGAAGTAAGACAACATATCAGGATGCAAGATCTTCCAAATCCCGAAAGAAATTCATCGGGAAAATTATTTGAAAAAAGGGTGCGTTATGAATATAAAAAGGAACGAAAGAGATTGGGCAGGGCAATTAATTAGTTGGATCAAGTCTGCAATAGAGAGCGGTACAACCATTTTTGAAGATGCTACCAATGATACTGGTGTAAAAATGGAATCAGGAAAAACTAAATTTCCTGATATACTTTTATTTACAGATAAAGTTTCTGGTATCATATTTAACGGATGGGAGTTGAAATTTCCCGATACAGCGGTCGATGATGTAGTTATGCTCGAAAACGCTTTGGAAAAAGCAAAAAAACTAAAATCCGATTCTTTTGTTACTTGGAATGGTGCTCAAGCTGTTATTTGGAAAATCAATACGGACGACTATGCCATTGAATCGCTGGCAAAAATCAAAGAGTACCCTAAAGAACACACTATAACAACTCGTGATGATCTTGCTGACCCAATTAAATTCGGGCAAAACGAGTCATTTTTACGGCAACGCGCTAATGAATTGTTACACGACCTTGGGCAACTATATCGGAACGGCGAGTTAAAGCCGGCTATAAATGTCACAGGAAGCATTGTTGAAGCCGTTTATGGAGCATCTAATATAGTTATTCCACAATTTCAAGCAGCAATCATTGCGAGCAAGGGCAACAGTGCAAGTTTTCGCAAAGAGTTCAATCAATGGAAAATATATGAGAGTTCCACGCTGAAAATCTTAGCATCATCTTCCCGAAGAACCGAAAACGTTATACCGGAACAAGTTTTAGCAAAATTTACTTTCTATAATCTTATTGGTAAAATCTTGTTTTATCTTACTTTGTACGAAAATTTAAGTGGCGAATTAGACAACATATACGCAAAAGAAACCTCCAACATAAAGACAACATTATTTTCTTATTTTGACAGAGCAAAAGCGATAGATTATCAAGCAGTATTTAAGCCGTATTTTACTGATGATATTGAATATTCCAAAGTTACAAACAGTGCTTTATTCAGTCTTATTCGGGTGTTTACCGAATTTGATTTCAGAGTATTACCTACGGAAGTGATGGGAAATATTCTTGAAAATCTTGTTCCGAAGGAAGAAAAACAGAGATTTGGTCAGTATTTTACGCCTGAAACACTGGCAAACCTCGTCACATTTCCGGCAGTACAAACAAATCAGGATTACTTATTTGATCCAACTTCGGGAACGGGCACATTCCTGAATGCGTTCTATAAAATTCTGAATTATTACGGAAATACGAATCATTCCGAACTGTTAAATCACATTTGGGGTAACGATGTATCTCACTTTCCTGCAATACTTTCAGTTATCAATTTGTATAAGCAGAATGTAACGCAGATAAATAATTTTCCGCGAGTAATGCGTGATGATTTTTTCAACTTGACTGTTGGGAATGTTATAAGTTTTCCCGACTCAACAAATTATAAGAAACAGGTTGAATTGCCAATGCCCAAATTTGATGCTATTGCAAGTAATTTTCCCTTTATACAACAGGAAGATATACCGAATAAAGTTTTAACGGAATTTTTTAGAGGGGAATTTGATGCCCGGCAACGAGCATTTCTTAAAGATAATTCATTCAAAATCAATGAGCGTTCAGACTATTTTACCTATTGCGTTTATAATTCGATACGCTTTTTGAAAGACAACGGATATTTGGCAGCAATCACTTCAAATGCTTGGTTAGGAAAAGAATATGGTTTTCAGTTTAAGAAATTTTTGCTTGATAATTTCCATATCAAATACATTGTTAAAAGTAATGCCGAACATTGGTTTTCAGACTCTCAAATTTCAACGATTTACGCGGTTTTGCAAAAAGGAACAAGCGATGAGTCTACAAAATTTGTAACAGTAAATTTTAAATTGGAAGAACGTTTTGCACAAGATGATATAAACCGACAACTATCTCAAATTGAAGAATTTTACACAGAGATTGATAATTGCGATAACCAACACAATCAAAAATGGAAACAAGACAATATTTTTAGTGATTTACACAGGAACGAGCAAGATGGAATAGATGAAAGCCTTTTAAGCAGTATTTATTCATTGCTTAAAACTTTGGTAGATGACAGGGTTTCAATGCAAAATAAATAATACGTGTGAATATAAGCAAAATACACATTGAGAATTTCAAACTATTTCCGCACTGTAGAATGGTTTTTGGAATTAAATAAAAGTTATAGAAATTTCACAAGCTCACAGAAAAAGAAAAAATCACTCGTGAATAAGCCTGCCATTCTGGTTTCTCACCGTCCCCGCAAGTGAGCCAAAAAAAATTAACTTTTTGTGAACATTTTTCACAAAAATCGCATAATTTTTACTATCTTTGCGCCCCTTTGGTGATATTACTTCAACAATACGACCAATAAGCAACTATGCAAATAAACATTACCTTACCCGACGGAAGCGTGCGAAAGTACGAGCAGGGCGTGACCGCGATGGATGTAGCATTGTCCATCAGCGAAGGTCTTGCCCGCAACGTGCTTGCAGCCAAAGTCAATGACCTGGTGCTTGATGCGACTCGCCCCATAGAGGAAGATGCCAGCTTGCAACTGCTTACGTGGAACGACCCTGAGGGCAAGCATGCCTTTTGGCACTCGTCTGCGCACCTGCTTGCAGAAGCAATAGAGCAGCTATATCCGGGAGTGAAGTTTGGCATAGGACCTGCGATAGATAACGGTTTCTACTACGATATAGATTTTGGTACTCATACTCTTTCGTCAGACGATTTTGAAAAGATAGAAAAACGTGTAGCAGAGCTTGTCGCTGAAAAGCAAGGAATTATACGCGAAAATGTCAGCAAGCAAGAAGCGTTGGATTTTTTCACAAAGAAAGATGACGAATATAAACTCGAACTGATTAACGACCTGACTGATGGGTCTATAACTTTCTACAAAACAGGAACTTTCACAGACCTTTGTCGAGGTCCGCATATCCCTAACACATCCTACATCAAAGCATTTAAAATTCTCTCGCTTGCGGGTGCATTTTGGCGTGGGGACGACAAGCGCAAGCAGCTTACCCGTGTGTATGGCATATCATTTCCGAAACAAAAGGAATTGACAGAGTATCTCGAATTTTTAGAGGAAGCCAAAAAGCGGGACCATCGCAAACTCGGCAAAGACCTCGAACTGTTTATGTTTTCGCCCAAAGTAGGTATAGGCTTACCGATATGGCTACCAAAGGGTACGGCACTACGCCTGCGCTTGGAGGATTTCCTCAAGAAAGTGCAGAAAAAGGCGGGCTATCAGCAGGTTATCTGTCCGCACATAGGCAACGTTAATCTGTACAAAACTTCGGGACATTACGCCAAATACGGCGAGGACTCTTTCAAGCCGATACTTACGCCCGAAGAGGGTGAGGAGTATTTCCTCAAGCCGATGAACTGTCCGCACCACTGCGAAATCTATAAAAACGCTCCGCACTCATATCGCGATTTGCCTGTTCGTATTGCTGAATTTGGCACAGTGTATCGCTATGAGATGAGTGGCGAGCTGCATGGTCTGACGCGTGTGCGCAGCTTTACGCAAGATGATGCGCATATTTTTTGCACCCCCGACCAACTCAAAGATGAGTTCAAAAGTGTTATAGACATCATTCTACTTATCTTTAAAATGCTTAACTTTGCAGAATTTACTGCGCAAGTTTCGTTAAGAGATAAGAATAACAAAGAAAAATATATCGGCTCGGACGAAAATTGGGAAAAAGCAGAACGCGCCATTATTGAAGCTGCCGCCGAAAAAGGTTTAAAGACGATAGAGGTAGAGGGGGAAGCCGCTTTTTATGGTCCCAAACTTGACTTTATGGTTAAGGACGCTCTGGGCAGAACGTGGCAACTTGGCACTGTTCAGGTTGATTACAACTTGCCGGAACGTTTTGAGCTTGAATATGTTGGTGCCGACAACGAACGTCATCGTCCTGTGATGATTCACCGCGCACCGTTTGGCTCTATGGAACGCTTTGTGGCGGTGCTTTTAGAGCACACAGGCGGTAAGTTTCCGTTGTGGCTCACGCCCGAGCAGTATAAGATTTTGCCCATCAGCGACAAATATGCCGACTATGCGCAAAAAGTGCAGCAACAGTTGGAAAATGCCGATTTGCGCGGTACGATAGATAGTCGCAGCGAAAAGACAGGAAAGAAAATTCGGGACGCGGAGCTTATGAAAGTGCCGTATATGTTGATAGTAGGGGAGAAGGAAGAAGCCGAAAATGCTGTTTCTGTACGTGCGCACGGTAGTGGCGACATGGGTGCGATGAGTATTACAGATTTTATAAAACATATAACGGAAGTTTCCTATGCGCAAATGCGAGGAGAGGCTTAGCCGTTGATTTTCAAACGAGGCTTAATAAACAAGAAAAACATAAAAGACGTGTGAAAGCGTCACAAAAACAAAATAATAATAACTAAAATTTAAGGAGGACACACTCATCGCAACACCTTTTTTCAGCCGACCCAAACCCGCAAGTGGCAGAAAACCATTTCAGCGCGGACGCTACGTTAAACCCGAAGCGAAACATAAAATTAATCGTTATATCACAGCACCTGCTGTGCGTTTAGTGGGGGACGGTATGGCACCGTCAGTGGTGGACACTCGTGAAGCATTGCGGATGGCAGAAGCAAAAGGTCTTGACCTTGTCGAAATTTCAGGCACAGCAAATCCGCCTGTGGTAAAAATCGTCGATTATCAAAAATTTCTGTACGAGCAAAAGCGTAAGGAAAAAGAGATAAAAGCAAAGTCGGCGAAGATTGTTATCAAAGAGATACGACTTGGTCCGCAGACAGACGACCACGACTTTAACTTTAAGCTCAATCACGCTCGCAAATTTTTGCAAGACGGCGCAAAGGTAAAGGTGGATGTGCTTTTCAAGGGCAGGACGATTGTGTATAAAGAACAGGGCGAATCGGTGTTGCTTAAATTTGCAGAAGCACTTCTCGAAGTCGGTAAGCCAGAGGCTATGCCGAAGATGGAAGGAAAAAGAATGTTAATGATGATTTCCCCTGTTAAGGCGACTTCATCAAAAAAACCAACAAAAGAATAACATATCAACTCAAATAAATAAAAATGCCAAAGATTAAAACTAAAGCAAGTGCCAAAAAAAGATTTTCTTTTACGGGCACGGGTAAAATTAAAAGGCAGCATGCTTACAAGAGTCATATATTGACTAAGAAAAGCACGAAGCGCAAGCGTAACTTGACGTATTCCGCAGTTGTGCACAACACCGATATAAAGCGGGTGAAAGCAATGCTTGTAGTTTAATTTCCCAACAAAACATTTGTAAAGAGCCAAAAAAGACACTAACAATTGTTTAGTGCGCTCTAACAAGAACAAACAAAAAACAAAAATTATGCCAAGATCAGTCAATGTCGTAGCCGCAAGGGCTCGCAGAAAAAAGACGATGAAACTTGCCAAAGGGCAGTTTGGTCGCAGAAAAAATGTCTGGACAGTCGCCAAAAATTCCTTAGAGAAAGGTATGCAGTATGCTTACCGCGACCGAAAGACCAAAAAGAGAAATTTTAGAAACCTGTGGATTGTTCGTATCAACGCAGGTGTCCGTCCGTACGGATTATCTTATTCCGTTTTCATGGGAAAACTTCACGAAAAAAATATCGAGCTTAACAGGAAAGTTCTTGCTGATTTGGCAATGAATAATCCAGAGACATTTAAAGCAATCGTTGAGTTTGTTAAATAATTCATTTTGTCGAATCCATAAAAAACAATCAAAATCATGAAACAGGCATTATTACAATATGTAGATACTCTCACTACGGTGAACGAATTACCTGCTTTTAAGGCAGGGGATACTGTAACGGTAAGTTATAAAATCAGAGAAGGAAACAAGGAACGGACTCAGCAATTTCAGGGCGTTGTTTTGCAGCGCGTAGGAAGCAGCACAACTGCAACATTCACTGTTCGGAAGATGTCGAGCGGTATAGGTGTAGAGAGAATTTTTCCGGTAAACTCTCCCTTTATTGAAAAAGTAGAAGTAAACAAACGCGGTCTTGTTCGTCGTGCACGAATTTTCTATCTGCGCAAACTCACAGGCAAAAAAGCTCGTATAAAAGAGAGAAAGCGATAGAACTACTTGCTTTTTGCAAGAAAAAAGTGTACCTTTGCAAAACATTGCGGGGTAGAGCAGAGGTAGCTCGTCGGGCTCATAACCCGGAGGTCGGTTGGTTCGAATCCTCCCCCCGCTACAAAACAAAAGGGCTTGTCTGACGGCACGCCCTTTTTTTATTGGAAAACCCGGAGCCCCCGAAAGCCCCCAAACCGCTGAAGCCCTTGAAGCCCTCGAAGCCCCCGCCCCCCAACCCCCACCCCAAAAAAAAACACAGAAATTGAGAAATATTGTAGCTATAATAGGTCGCCCGAACGTGGGCAAATCAACGTTGTTCAACCGTCTTGTGCAGCGGCGCGATGCCATTGTTGATCAAACGAGTGGTGTCACAAGGGACCGCAATTACGGCATTGGCGATTGGAACGGCAAAGAATTTTCTATTATTGACACAGGCGGCTTTCTCACAGATGACGAAGATATTTTCAACGGTGAAATTCGCCGTCAGGTCGGGTTCGCGGTAGAGGAGGCAGATGTCATTCTTTTTATGGTTGATGCAAAAGACGGTGTCACCCCGCTTGACGAAGATGTTGCGCAAATGCTACGTCCTGTAACAGACAAAAAAATCTTACTCGTAGTAAACAAAGTTGATAACCACAACAGGCAGAACGAAGCGTTAGAATTTTATTCTCTCGGTTTTTCGCATTATCATGCTATTTCTGCCGTTAGCGGTAGCGGTACGGGCGACTTGCTCGACGACGTTGTAAAAGACATGGAAACAGAGCAGAAAGCGCAAAAAGACGACATTCCAAAGATTACCGTTATCGGTCGTCCAAACGTAGGCAAATCATCCATTATAAACGCTTTTCTTGGGCAGGACAGACATATCGTAACCGACATTGCAGGCACAACGCGCGACACCATAGACACGCGCTACAATCTCTTCGGGTTCGATTTTTATCTCGTTGATACCGCAGGTGTTCGCAAAAAACAGAAAGTGAGTGAAAATATAGAGTTTTACTCCGTGATGAGGTCTATTCGTGCGATAGAAAACAGCGATGTTTGTATTCTTATGATTGACGCGTCGGCAGGTATAGAGAGTCAGGATATAAATCTTTTTTCACTTTGCGAGCGCAACAGAAAAGGAGTCGTTATAGTCGTGAACAAATGGGATTTATTAGAAAAAGAAAACAACACCCTTAAAGAATACGAAGAACGGCTTAAAGTCCGTTTAGCTCCGTTTAGCGATGTCCCTGTTGTCTTCACAAGTGTCCTGAAAAAACAGCGAATTTTCAAAGTTCTCGAAGCAGCAAAACAAGTTCACGAAAACAGAAAACGTCACATATCCACATCCAAGCTCAACGACATTCTGTTACCCATTTTGAAAGAAACGCCTCCGCCAACAAACAAAGGCAAACAGATAAAAATAAACTACATCACGCAACTTCCAACGTCATATCCCTCATTTGCGTTTTTCTGCAATCTGCCACAATACATCAAAGACCCCTACAAACGCTTTGTCGAAAATCAAATGCGAAAGTTGTTCGACTTCTGCGGCTCTCCGATGACGCTCCAATTTCGTTCCAAGAATTAACAACTTTATTCTTCAAAAATGCGTAACTTTACGCCGATGAACAAGCAGACAATTTTCAATGACCTCTACAAGATGTTTGTAGATATTACGAAGTATGTGATTACAGGTGTACTTATCTCATCGTTTTTCACCCAGATAAGAACGACAGGATCAATGGTCTTTGTCTTGGGTGCGGGAGCTATACTCGCGGTCATTACCTACTCAATTGCCATGTGTTTTTTTATGTTAAATAAAAATAAGAAAAAATGACACCCTTTTTATTTTCTGTTGTGTTTTTGATTTTGTTTGCGGCTTTCTGTTACGGCTGTGCTATCGTTGTTGACAGAATAACACAAAGCAAAGGCAAGAACAATTTGGCGTAATTTTTGTGTGGTTCTTGTTGCCCCCCCCCGCAAATCCCCCCGCCCAAAAACTTGCATTTTATTCAACTTAATCGTACCTTTGCACCCCAATTTGGTCGGGTGGGATTTATCCGTTGTGAGATAGTTCCATACGACCTATTAACAAAAATTTACAGACGTATGAAAACAGTATCTATGAGCGGTTCTCTCAGAGAGAACGTAGGGAAAAAAGATGCAAAAGCACTCCGTAACAAAGGCATGGTACCATGTGTTGTGTATGGTGTTAGCGGTCAGCAACATTTTTATGCCCATGACAAAGAGTTGTTCAAACTTTTTACAACTCCCGAAGTATTTTATGTAAAACTCAACCTTGACGGTAAAGAGATTTTGACAATGATACAGGAGGCGCAGTTTCACAAAGTTACAGGGAATCTTCTTCACGTGGATTTTTTTGAACTTTCGGACAATCGCCAAATTATTATGAGCGTTCCTGTTGTGCTTGAGGGAAGTTCTCCCGGTGTTCTTAAAGGCGGGAAACTTTCAAAAGCATTCCGCAAATTGCAGGTGAAAGCCCTTCCTGCAAACATGCCCGAAAAAATCGTTATCAATATTTCCAATCTCGAAATTCTTGACGAGGTGCAGATAAAAAATATTGAAGCAAAAGATTTTGTGTTCTTGCACAGTCCTTCGGTAGTTGTTGTTTCTGTCAAGACGACAAGAAATGCCGTTGAGGACAAGCCTGTGGCTGGGGCAGAAGCCGCCGCTCCCGCTACTGAAGCAAAAACAGAAGACAAGAAATAGTCTTATCAACGAAAGCCCGATGTTATTATGTCGGGCTTTTTTGTTTTACAACAGCAATCCTTGCAGTCATCCGTTTTTCAATTGTCAATTGTTAATTGTCAATTATTGCTGACGCGGTTGTTAATTGTCAATTGTTAATTGTCAATTATTGCTGACGCACTTGTTAATTTAGAATTTAGAATTATTGCTGACGCACTTGCTGTTTGTGCCTATTGTTTGTGCATATCGTTTGTGCATACATGCTTGTTGTCGGTTCTCGTAATTCGTAATTGATTTTATTTCGTGTTTGCAATTCAAAAATTTATGTGTAACTTTGCAGGATTGACCGTTGGTGGTCTTTTTGTTATAATTATGTCGTCCTGCTGATTTTCGTATAGTATATTTCAAAAATCAAAAAATGAACAATCTGTCTTCTGTATCTTTAACATCTCTCACGTCCGCATACACGTCTGCAGGGTCGAGGTCAGTGTCGTTTGCGCCATGCCCCGAATGTGGAGTTTTGTGCCTAAGAGGAGCAGGGAGCAGGGAGCAGGGAGCAGGGAGCAGGGAGCAGGGAGCAGGGAGCAGGGAGCAGGGAGCAGGGAGCAGGGAGCAAGATCGGAA
>JAISPZ010000013.1 GCA_031274555.1 Bacteroidales bacterium
ATCTCAATGGCGTCGGGGGCAATTCTGTTTAGATTCTCCGTTATCTTCTCGATTTCCCTTTTGTACTCGGGGTTGAGGGCACTAATAGTCGGCGCGGGTATCAACTTGTATGAAACCGAGACAATCCCTTTGAAATCAGTAATGTGAGGTTTTTGGGTACTTGTCATCGCACCTCTAGGGTTAAGATAGGTACTTAACAAGCTTTGTAAAACAGCTTTATAGCGGTTGGTTCTTTCCGTTTCGTCAATAGCGTATGTGCGGGATATATCATTGAGACCAATCCGGTAAACATCCACGTTGCAAATAAATGAATAGGCACCGTTATTTGCTGGGCGGTGGAAAATATTCTGACCTTCATTACTGCCCGTCGCACTGCCCTTTGCGCCAGCGTCGGATACTAATTTCGTGTGAACGTACGTCTCCGTGTTGTTTCTGTTGGGTATGCCCACCGTCCATGCAAACTCTATGACGGATTTCCGCGGCGTATTTGCACTACCCGCATTCTTATCAATCTTCTCTGTATTTAGAACTCCGTGTACGTCACAAACAGCACACGTCTTAAGTATGGCATCCACTACTGCAGAGGCATTGGATGTCGCATCACCAACCTTTGGATCAGTTTGGAGCAAATTCGCTGTCGAGATGCGATTCGGATCTAACACCTTAGAGTAATCACTTAATGCGATGCTGTTCTCATTGCAATAGTTAACCATGTGACCGGCATGAATGTGTTTGAACATGTCGCCACTGATGCCATTTACCGTGTGTTCTCTACCATCTTTGTCGAAAATGGTTAGCTGACGGGTTATGGTCTGATTCCCTTCACCACCTTCATTGTTTAGCGAATGGAGATTTAGTGTAATTTCTCCACTAATCGAAATTGATGCAATTTTCTTTGACATTTTAGTGTAATATTAAATTATTGTTAATTATCTGATTCTTCATCTTCTTGGTCGTCGTCTACTACGTCTTCGTCTTCTTCCTCCTTTTCAAGAATGTTATCATTGGACGAAGCCTCGGCAGCCGGCAGGGCGAACCCATAGGAAGCAAGTAACGCTCCTATCAGTCGCGACGGAAATTTATCCAGTAACGGATAAAATTTGGCCAAATCATCAGCGCTAACGTCTTTCCGTCGTTTCGCCGTATATTCTTCTTTGGCTTTTTTCACCGCGTCCTTTTTGGTAGTGGCTTTAGCATATTCAACAGCCAAATGTGCGGCTGTTTTTTCTGCTACTCTTGCCGTTTCTGCATTGTAACGTGCAATGAACTCTCCTACAAACTTCGCCAAATCGTCCTTCGATTTCGATTTGGTTTCTAATGTTTGGCTCACACCATACCGAATATTGTATATCCGATCTTTCTTTTGCTGGTATTGCAGTGAAACAGTACTTCTGCGAATAGCCTCTGCTACTGCTTGGAAACCACTATTGGTGATTATTTCCGACAGGTTTAATTCTTTTGTATCCATACTTTTGTACAATTTGTTTAGTGATTCTATTGAAAAAACACGCACTTTCTTATTATCTGTTGGTTTGGTCTTATTGTCTGCTAATTCGGTAAATGCATAGGTTGAATACCAATGCGCAAATTTAAAAAAACTGTATATATCATCGCCACTCAAAAAATTGCGATAAAGCAATAAACCCGGAATTGTTTTTCCTGATTCCTTTTCGCGCCTGTCCTGTCCGATATCTTTGATGCCCCCAATAATCAGCCGTTGTTCTTTCAGAATATCTATCCACTCTGCATTTTCTTCCTTGCTTCCGATTTCTATGAAGCCGGGAATCTGGAGGAATCCAATATTGATCACCGCTCTGGTCTGACCTAAATCTTTTTGATATACGGAGTGCAAGCCGGAAACGATATTTCTTACTCGTACGCGACGTTCCTCTGTCTGGTGCTCGATTATTAGTCTAGTCAATAACAGCGTGTATAAAATGTCTATTTTTATTGGAGTGTTTCCTTTTAGATATTTTTCAAATTCAGGAATCAATTCTGCCTTAAAAGTGTATTTCACTTCTTTGTATTCGGGGACAAAGACTTTTAAATCATACGACTTCCCCACTTTCACTAATTTGCAAACCATGTCGGATAGAGCTCCTGATATTTTCATGGTTTCGCTAATCCATGAAGATTTAACATTTTTGCCATTCAGCCCATCTGCTTTTGGTGCTTTTATCCCTTTTCCCTGACTGGGATTGTATAACTGTGTCGCCGTAACTTTTTTGTCAAACTGTAGAGATTTTATTTTTTTATCAAACTCTCGGCTGTCATAGTCTGTTTCTGTGTAATACTTTAATATTTCGCTAACAAATAACGGGAAGTTCTCCTTATTCACAAATAGACTTTGGTATAGTTTGTTGAAACTTGCAAAGTTATTATTCACCGCAATTTGTTTCATTACATTTAGTTTCCAGATTGACGGGTGATGTTGTTCAACTTTTGCAATCTCTTGATCTCTTTTCTTTTTATTTTCCGTTCCCTTGTAATCTTTGTGGATTTTGTCCAAATCGTTTTTTGCTTCTTTCAGTCGTGGATAGTCATAATAGTCCGGGTATGATTCAACCTTGGTATCAATCTTTTGCTTAACATATTTAAATGGTGGAAAGTACACAATCGTTTTTAGCACGTCCTCGGAGATATCTTCCTTTAAACTCACTTCATAGACCTGTTCATTTGACGTGATCGAAATAGCATTATCAATATCCATGCTATCCACGATTTTGTGGAGTAGGTTGGCTACCCCATATGCTTCCAATAATTCGGCATACGTCCCTGATCTCTTCTGTATTCTGAAAGTTTTCATCCCTTATAATATTTTTCGACAGACTCCGTGGCTTTTTGGTCACATAAACGTAGTATGCGCACCATGAGTAAATATGGCATCCATTCTTTTACTGAATTGAACCCGATATGCTTCAATAGACTTTCTCCCTCTTTGGAGGACAACTGGTGGGTATCAATATCAATCCGGTACTCTTTTAATAACTTTTCCTGCTCTTTCAAACCCAAATTCGAAATGTAAAATTTAGACGCACGTTGAGATAGTGGGCTATGGTGTTTGAGTATTGCATTGGACACTGTGCGTACAACTTCTTCCGAATATTTGTCGTATAGCACGTCATATACCTGTGCTGCACCTATTCCTGCATGTGCAGGTTTCGTGTTTACTTTGCACGCTTTGGCCAACTGTTCATCTATACGTTCATCGTAATCGGTATGAGCCAATATTTCTTGCGGATTATCAATACCGGATTTCCTTTTTTGAAACTCTTTCATGGGCTTTTGCCACAAACCGTTGAGTTTTCCGTAATCGTGAAAACAGCATACGATCTTGATTAACTCCTCCCAGTCGACCACCTCTTTTCCCCAATACTTCGGTAATTCACTGAATGTAAATTTCAACTTGGGCTTAAACTCCGTCGCATAACAATTCAATAACGCCTTATTGTGCTGATAATAAGAGTCTTTCTTGAATGTAATCATCTGCTTATTCTTTTGGGTGAATTGCTTTATCGGCGATGTCACCCGGTTCGTATTTACAGATACAGACAAGCCAGCATCTGTGTAGTCGAAGTAACGGTTATTAACAAAAACAACATCAAAATGTCTCTTAAGGCAGGCAAATGATAATTCCTTTAGGCGATATGAGTTATTGTCCTGCCAATCCAAATCAAAGTTGCTTTCTGATGACTGCTCTACTTTGGCAAATATCCAATCATCGCTATCCTCTTGACTCTCTGTTATCTGCTTCGCCCAATTGATGAAACTCCACCTGTAGACACTAATGGTCTCATACTGCCATGGAATCACTTTTTCATTTCTGTTGTAATTTTCCAGATCAAACAATATGATCTCTATGCTTTGTATATCCCGTATGGTTTCTCTGTAGTTTTTTTTATCACAATTCCTCCACGATTGTTGAATCTTTTCTCTATTGTAGAGGTTTGCCGAAAGATTCCCGACTATATTTTGCTCGAAGTCCGTCAAAACATCGTTGACCAATAACGAGGCTATATGCTCATCAATTGTCTCATATCTACTCAATTCGGTCAGCGACCTCTTACATAATGCCATCTCGTAGGGCAGATATTTGCTGTTTAATTTCTCTATTTCCAGCTTGTCGGCTCCTTTGGTACCCTCTTCCGGTATGCTTTCTTCTACCTCTAAGACATCGTAAACATATATCTCTCCGTATTCATTCTCGAAGCGTGCACATCGACCTGCCCGTTGCAAAAATGAGTTGATTGGCGAAATATCCGTGTGCATCGTGTCACATGAAATATCCATTCCGGCTTCAATCACTTGAGTGGAAATAAGTATCGCATTCTCCATGCTACCCTTGCCAAAAAGGAGTTTCAATGATTTTTCTTTCTCTTTTCTGTCTTTGTCAAAAAAACGGGAATGCAGGCAGATTATGTTTTCCTTTTTCAACCCTTTACAACCCACTTTATCATGCAGCTTACGTAAGTCTTGATATACTTGTTGGGCTTTCTCGACGCGATTGCAGATGACTATGGTCTTATTTTTATGTTTGCTTAGGATTCTTTCGGCACTCATCTTCTCATTCAGGCAAACCTTCACCGACTTCTTTGTAGACTTAGCATCCGCAGGCTTCAAAGACTTGATTTTTGCTGCGTCGTTTGGAAAGTCCTTCAAGGATATTACCTCGAAATTGAACTTCTCCTCTATGAACTGAATAAATTCGTCTGTCAATGTTGCGGTCATGATACATACCCGACATAAATTCTTCAGCATTTGCAACATACCTAAACTCGTCGCCATTGATAGCTGGGGATCGAGTAAATGAAATTCATCAAACACCAGATAACTCCCGATTAATGACCCAGCGTTAATGTTCGCCTGTCTCTGCGAAAGTGACAGTGGAAAACACAGGAAATTACTGAGTGTCTGATCGATAGTGGAAAAAATAATCTCCTTTTCAAAGTAGGGATCATCACTATATTCTCCCGTTTGAATAGAAGACAAATTAACGAAATCCTTGTCCCTCCTTAACACGTTGGTAACGTCTGCGTATATCGAATTTGCTAGCGTCCGAAGCGGTAAACTGTAAATCATTTTCTGTGGAAAAGTATCCAAACCTTGCTGCCTCGCATACAAAAAAGGAACGATAGAAGCCCATGTCTTACCTGCACCCGTTGGAACAGACAACACAATATTTCGCCCCTCAAGCAAGGACTCCGCCACCCTCACCTGGTACTCATAAGGCGCAAAACCTACGAGGCTTTTGTAAAACATTTGAATCTCAGACTTTTTTACTTTCAAATGTTTTAGTTTTATGGTTTAACACGTCGACTTTCATAAAAAGCTCTATTTTTAACGCCGCAAAGATAATCATTTTTTTTGAATATGGTTCTGCATCTATAACTATTTGCGCTTTTTTATGATTTATCTGTGAGTCAATATCCTGTTTTTTACTACCCAACCAAGAATTTCACCAGCGTATCTTCCTGTGTGATAGCAAATTAGCTTTTTTGTAGTTGATCGCAGAAAAAAATGTTTCTATTTTGCTTGCACAATCGAAAAAAATTTGTACTTTTGTGCCGTTTGTGAGTGACGTGGCGTCGCTCGGATTAATTTAAACTGTATTTGTATGAGTTACAGACATTTCGCTAATTTTAGCATCGCAGGTTTCAGCTAT
>JAISPZ010000039.1 GCA_031274555.1 Bacteroidales bacterium
TCCCGCGCCCCTCGCAAGCTCGGTGCGCGGTCGGGCTTTCACTCCAATCTTTTGCAGAAAACCACTATTTAACAACTATCACCACACCAACATATAGCTAAACACGAACGAACCACGCCCGCACCCACACTGCAAAAGGATTTCCGCTTAATCCCTAACGCAAGCCCGCATAAACAACCGACGAAAATACCACAACAATTGTTCAGCCACATCACCGTCTAGACCATACGCCCCACCCTATTGCAACGCCAAAGATAACAACACAAACAAGGAACATAACAACACAATTCAGAAAAAACACCCACAAAACTCACGCAACAAGGCAGAAATATAAAATAAATCACTACATTTGCAGGTGTCTTTTCAAGTTAAGAACGTGTGTAAATTTTGAAAGCAATGTCATAAAACGAGCATAATAGTCGTTCATCAATCAAAATAAATATTTGTCGGCGAGTTCCATTGAGCAGATTGAGAATAATTTACAAACACATGAAAAAGAAATTACTAAAATTCTTTTCAGTTACTTCTTTATTGAAAAACAAGTTATTAGAATCACTTTTAGTAATAGCAGTGTCGTGTAGTGTCTATCAGGCTACGGCACAAAGCTCCTACCCCATATACGTTCAACCAACATTAACACCGCCATACTCGCTGCGACTGTCAGACTACGGACAACCCGGAAACCAAAAACTCGTTGTCATGATACAGGTGCGAGATGTTACGGTGACAAGTCTGCCGATACGCCTGCATATCAAAATGGAAACAATAGACGGCAGAGGAATAGAAACAGTACCTAACATCATCGTAATGCCCACTTATGTCGGTGGGGGCGAAACGACAATATTCTTCGGCGAAGACCTTGCGCCATACTTCAATCCCGACAACCTCGTATTCAAAGGATACACAAAAGAACAATACCGCCGTACAGGACAGCTGCCAGAGGGATTTTACCGCGTTACGGTAGAAGTAAGGCACTCCATGACAGGACGGCTTATATCCAACAGAGGAACGGCGATGGGGTGGTTCGCACTCGGAAAACCACCACTGCTCAAACTACCTGCAACAGACGTTGAACTCGGACAGATAGCAGGCATACCGCTAACTTTCACATGGGAAACAAGCAACATCGGTATTCCGGGAGCAAACGTGCAATACACGTTTGAACTGTGGGAACTAAGGCTTGACGGCATTAATCCCAACGCCATAGTAACAACAATGCCACCATACCACACAACGACACAGTTCCACAATACACTCGTGGTACATCCCTCAATACTTAATCTTGAGCCGGGGATGCGCTATGCGTGGCGGGTTACAGCATCCGACCTTATGAACCAAGTGCCATTCGAGCAGGACGGACACAGCGAGGTGCGCATATTTACCTATATGTGCAAATGCGACACGACAAGAAATCTCAAGGTGGAACAAAAAGGCAAGGATGCTATTTACAGTTGGAGCACAGCCGACAGGCACACATCATTCACGATAGAGGCGGAAAACATCACGACAGGATACAACAGGCGGGATGTTGTGTATGACAACAAGTACAAACTGCAAGGGCTGAATTACGACCAGGAGTACCGTTTGCGTGTACAAGCCGTCTGTGACGGAAACACACAATATCCAAGCGAATTTTCCGCGTGGAAGAAATTCAAGCTCACCCCACCGCCCACGCCCGAAGAAATTTGTCCCGAATGTTCCTGTGATATAGGGGATAAAAAGCCTAAAGAAATAACCAACTTTAATCTGAAAGAATTAAAAGCAGGCGACACTGTACGGTATGGACTCACACGACTGATAATAGAAAGCGCACACTCTACAGGCAATAAAGTATATGAGGGAAATCTATTGTGGTGGTGGGAATTTAAAGGCGTAAAATTTAGAGCGAAGTATTGGAACTTCACAGTAAATACAGAGAACGAAGTATTAGACGGCAGTTATAAAACAATTTACAGCCCAGACCTGCTCGTGGATGTGGATGCGATAAAAGACGCGCTCGACAATATGAATAATGATGACGACAACAATCAAAACCAAAATTCAGACACAATAAAAGTAGATTTTGCCATACTAGACAACCCCCAAATCACATACAACGATACCGCAGGAACTATAACAATAATTGATGAGGACGGAAACCCGCAAACGATAGAACTGCCGAAAGATGAAGACGGCAATACGGACTTCCCTGTAACGATAGTAGATAACAACAATAACACTTACGAAATTACGAAAGACGAAAACGGAAATGTGACGATACAAAAGAAAGAAAACATCGATACAGACAATATAGAACAAAGTAAAAGCAAGTCGTTTTATCGTGTAGAAGGATATGATTTTTACAATAGGGAAACGATTTTCTTGCCAAGATCAAAGAAACGGTATAAGATAGAAGCGTACAAAGATAGTGTTACAAAGTTTGATGGTAGCTCTGTTTGGAGTAGTATAGTCACAGTTATTGATTCTGCCACCGCAAGTTATATACCAGATACTGCCTCATCCAATATGAATGGACGTATCTTAAGTATTACGTCGCATAGTGACACACTACGATGTAATATAGTCGTAGTAGATGTGAGATTTGAAGAAGACCCAAATCAAAAGTGGGGGTTCGATGAAAACAATCCTTACGAAAATTTGTACCCTTCGTACGCAGAATATAATGACAGAGGTATTCCGTGGAAATCTTTGAAAAAGGATGGCAGTGACGACGATCTTGTAAGAGTTATAGTACGTCCTATTGGTGCGGAAAATAGAGTGTCTTTTTTAACATCCAACCATTCTATAACTATTGATAATTTGACATCAAGTAACGGTAGCGTACGCTTATCATCAAGTATCGACAGCGGATATATTTGGGTTAAAGTAGATAATTTCGTAAACGATAGTATGCGCCTGAATATTGCAGCATACGAATTAAAAACAGTTGACATTAAAATAGTTAATATTGACGAAGAAAATGATGACGTGCAGCTTGTCAGGCCTGGCGATATAACTGCGTCGGCAACAACACCTGTCGTTTCGTGTGGAAATAATGATTTCTTAGATTCAAAAGTCGGCGGAGACGATAGAATTGTCGGAAATAACATTGTTGCAGGAGAAAACAAAATTTGTGAAACAAAAGCAAATGATTCAAATATTGTTTCAACTAATCTGTCGCTAAGCGATTTTAAAAATACAATAAATAGCATATACAAACAGGCTGTTGTAGAAGTAAATATAACTTATGACACTATACATAAAGTGATTAATTATGACCTGAATAGAGACAGTATGATAGAAACAGGAAATAATGGTGAACG
>JAISPZ010000094.1 GCA_031274555.1 Bacteroidales bacterium
ATTCCCTCTGGGCACGCCGCGCAGCCGGCGGAGGATCCGCCTCATCAACCAACATACCCTCACGCCATCCCCCGCCCCCGCCGCAAGAGCAGCTCATCAGCCAACGCGCCCCCTTTTCCGCACACACAGCATCTCAAATTGCAAAAGCACCAGAATTGAACTTAAAGGAGAAAGTTTAAGAAAAATTAATAAATTTGAAAAAAAGTTGTTTAGCAACGAAGACACTTTCTGTTTCGCTTGCTTCAGCCAACATATATTTTACTTTACAAGTATCTCCGAAATTCGTTTCCACTCCATTCCATTTAATTGTGAGTCCGATGGTTTTAATGCATCCCAATCAGCATTTGTAAGTTCCTTTACTCTATGCCTCAAATCGCTGAATGAATATTGCTTTAAGTTCTCTTGTAAAATATTTTGAAGTGAAGCGGATAAAGTACGTGGAACTCCAATCATTCTTAACGCTAATGATTTTTCATTATCTACACCAAAATAAACTAGCGAAGGAATAAAAGAATCTTTGATTTCATTTTCATTTCCTCTAACAATTCCTTCCAAGGCACTTAAACCCCAAGAGGCTTTGAACCTAATATCATTCATCTTTTTTACAAAGTCGGTTATTCGTTTTTCTGCTTCTCTTTCTCCCTTGTTTTGAATGTTGAATGTTGGGTGCAAATCAGCAATATTTACTAACTTCTCTCCTTTTACCCAATTTATTATTATTTTCGCGTAAAGGTCTGGATTAAACGACAAGGTACTTGCCTCAATTCCAAGTTTAGTTTCTTTGAGAGCAGCAATAACGCTGATTTTTTCAGCAAGATTATCGGAATTATGCTTATTGAAAATTTCCTCTTTTGTCCATGTATCCAAATTTTTAATATTTGGATTTTGTGAAGCAGAAACCATTACGCTTAACACAGACGGCACTGAAAATCCTGTTTTATCTGCAAAAGTCAAAACACCTTTATCTTGGAATTTTGACTGAATATAAAGATATATTGATTTACAAATTGAAATAAATCTTTGTTTTTTATCTTCTGTGTCAAGCAAATAATATTCTAATGAATCTTTAAACAGGTCTTCTATCTCAGTAACATAATATTCGTTTTCACCGACCGAAAGCAAATGAACGAAATATTGAATTAAGGGGGATAATGAATTTGAATATTTTCCAAGTAATTTGGATAATCCTTCCTCATTTAATGTCTGTTCAATAACATCTGCATTTTCAAACAAATCTGCTAAAACACTTACTAATTCGTTTGCACTGTTTTTTAATAATTCCTTTGCTGTTTGAATATTCGCATCGCTGTTAAATGGGAGTAATATTTTCCCATAATTATCCACTAATGTTCGACCTGCTCTGCCAGCAATGTTCCAAAAATCATTTGCAGAAAGTTTACTGTATTGCCCTTTTCTGTAATCATCAAAGAATACCGTGGAAACGGGGAAATTTACACCTTCTGCTATCGTTGTTGTAGCGCAAACATATTGTATTTGTCTTTCTCGAATTAAATGTTCTATTAATAATTTCGTTTCATCCGACATTCCTGAATGGTGCGTAACAATGCCTTTTCCAATAACCTTCGACAAGGTTGTTGCTCGTCCTACCTCGTCTTCAATGAATTTTTGGACGAGTTTGACATCATCATTAGGAATATAATTATCTATTTTGTCATAAATAAATTCCGCACGACTATTAGTTGAACTTTTTCCTTGACATAAAATCAAAAATGTTTTTCCCCTTTCTGCAAATTGTTTTATGGAACTTTCAAGTATTTGATTTTTTTTGCCAATACTCTCTATTTGATACGAATTTTGAAAAATCGTTTTTCCAATTGGTTCAATAGATTCGTAAGGGGATGGTAATACTTCTATATGTAATTCGTTTTTTCTTGTATTTATTTTTGTATCAATCCCTAAAATTAATTTTTCTGACGGTTTCCAATCTACTGCGACCGAATTTCCACCGCCTAACCATTCTGTAAGTGTATTTCCTGCATTTTTGATAAATGGCGATAATAACATATATTTGGCATTTGGTTTTTCTCTCCTTAAAATCGCCATTAACAACTCTAATTTAGCACCCCTTTCCCCATTCTGAATAGTATGCGCTTCGTCAAGAATAAACAGGGACACATCTTCAACAGATGAATGTCGTCTTCTTATCAATAAATCCAATTTCTCTGGTGTTGAAACCAGAATGTCTATTTTTTCGTTTCCTGTTAAAAAAGCATTTTCCGCAGGGTCAATTTCAATAGCAGAAGATGTTTTCTCTATAGAAAAATTCAACGATTCCAAATCTGATTTTAAGTCATAATATACCTGATTTACTAACGCTCTTGAAGGAACAATATAAACAATTTTTGCATCTGGCATTAACGCTTTGGTTACAATGATATTAAACTCAGCCAATAGCGTTTTTCCTGCACTTGTAGGCAATTGTAGAACAGTAACATTTGAATTAATATCAAAAATATTTTGTGTCAAAGCATCTCTTTGTGAAGGTAAGAGCTCCAACATTCCCAATTCAGCCTTCTTGTTGCATAGTTGTTTAATCTTATTATTGGCAATATTTTTTGTTTGTTCCCATATAGAATTATTGAACATTGTCTTTAGCCCAAATTCAAACAGATTAAAGGTACTCACTAATCTTTCTTCTTTTTGGGTTAGTTTTTTTGCAATATCTAAATGTTGCCGTATTGTAGCATCTAATCGAATACCCTTGTAGTCATATCCTGTTTTTAAGTAGATTGCAGTTTCAACTACGGCTTTCGATAAATGGTATATGGCAAGTAAAATATAGGCTTCTTCTACTTCATTGGCAGTAGAGAATTGTTTTAAATATTTTTCTTCGTATTGTTGTTGTTCCTGTCTTAATGCTTCAATAATAGACAACGCACTTTCAATATCTTTAAATCCATTCTGCTTACGTACCAATAAAATATATGCTTCCAATGCTTTATTAAGTAATCTAAATTTCCAATTACTGTTGCTTTCTTTGGACTCATATTCCTTTAAATCTATTCTAATACTGATTAACTTATCAGCTTTTAATGCAATATTTGCCAAATAAAAATAATACAGTGTTTCAGAATTTATTCCATCAATACCGAAATTGTCAGAAAAACATTTAACATTATTATCCGAAGAAATATTTATTGATTTTAGAAGTTTATATGCCATTTCAACAACTTCTTGCGTTGCAGTTTGTTCATTTGAAAAAATAGAATTGATTAAGAAGAAAGCCAAACGACACTGTTCTTCACAACTCAAATCAGATTCAACCGTAAGATTTAATTGACTGAAAATATATTTTCTCTCGTTTTCTTTAAGAAGTGAACTAATAACATCTTGCTGCAATATGGATGTGACTATATTGTTCATATTATTTCGCTATTAGTTCTTGAACTCTTTGATAAAATAAATTAACTGTTTCTTCTATGCTTTTGTTGCTAAAAGAAAGAATGGAAAAGTTAATTTTTCCCGGCTCAAATTCTGCTTGATTAGATTTGAGTTTTCCAAAATCTGCTGTTTCATCGACACAATTATAATCTCTGATTAGAGTACAGCCATAAGTGATTGCATATCTATCCGTTATATTCTTGTCAATACAAAGAATTGCAGCACCGATTATCGTTGCATCTTTCCCGTTTAACCGTCGTGCATAATCAGACAGACGTTGAATAACTATTGGAACATTATTTTTATGTTTCAAATGAGTTTTATACAACGAATCGTCCGTGTAATCAACAACCGCAGGAGGCGATTTTTGTTCAGCAGAAACTTTGGCTTCACCCAAAAGAATTTCTACCATCCCATCAGAACATTTGTAGCCGATAGCATCTAATCCCCTACCCGAAAATTCGGCTCGTTCTCTGAACGTAATATTTTTAAGTGGAATGATAAATTTTTCTTTATCTGGTAATTTTTCTTCGAAATAGTAGGTCATTAATAATTCACCTAAATCGCTACGGTAAATGTCATTAAGAGCAGCCTGCTGTAATCGTTGTTCTCTTTTCTTGTCAATAGGAACTGCATTTTTTGAGATAATTTGTTTTAATGCCTCTGTGCCAAACCCTAGATTATCGTATAACACTTTTTCATTGATAGTGCTATAGTCAAATTGTGTCTGTGACCGTTGTTCCAAATACTTTTCAGCAAACTTTTGGATAAATGTGTCAAAAATCTTTATGTCTGTTTTTTCGAACTTATGCATATTTTCTTCATGTTTTTCAAAAGCCGTATCCGAATGTCATTACAAAATTCTCGTTTTAACAAACACTTTCGTGGCATATTAAATTTAAATAAGGGTAAAGATAGCAAAAAAAAATCAGTCAAAAAAACATACATTGGCGGATTTGCAATTTTTTTTTCGGTAAGAGTTTCTTTACAAATTTTGGCAAGATTTTTATTTGTCTATACAGGGCAAACGCATTATAATTTGTGATTAATTGTAGTAAAAAATCATTATTCCATCCTGCTCTAAGTCGTTTTGAGCGCACACTTTCTTTTCCTTTATCCTTTTTTAGTGGGTTAAGCACACTATTGCAAAGTTTTGTGCAGCATTTTCGTTTCTTTTTCTTTGCATATCTTCCAAAAAAAACAACATCCAACATCCAACACCCAATGCAATTTGTTTGCTTAAAAAATACGATTTCTTGTATCGTGAGAAGGAATAAGGTAGCCTCAAAAATTTTTTCAAAAATGGTTGTTCGTTTTTCCGTATAATTCTATATTAAAAAAAAACAGAAACTTTCTAAGCTCGAAATCATCAGCCATTGTTAATTGTCAATTGTTAATTGTTAATTGTCAATTAGGCTGACGCAAATAGAATGTAGAATTTAGAGTGTAGAATGTAGAATTATTGCTGACGCGCTTGCTGTTTGTGCTTGCTGTTTGTGCTTGCTGTTTGTGCTTGTTGTTTGTGCCTGTTGTTTGTGCTTGTTGTTTGTGCTTGTTGTTTGTGCCTGTTGTTTGTGCCTGTTGTTTGTGCCTGCTGTTTGTGCCTGCTGTTATCAGTCGTTATTAATACCCATTCTGTGCAACGTTCGTTTCAATTCGTAATTGAACTATGGTGTTAAGCAAACATAAATCGCAATTAAGTCAAGCCAGACAAGCGGTAAAAACAACAACCGTTGGGTTCGTAATTCGTAATTCGTAATTGATTTTGTCGTTCGCAAAGCTCACTCCTGAACAAGAACTCACCTGTCTTTTTTTCTTCATTGTTTTAAAAAGAGTTCTATTGAACTAAGGAGCAAAGGGGGAAAGGAAGGCAGGACGGAAACCAATATAGCCGTGGCGGTTGTGCGCGACGATGATGGCGCGATAGTCAGCGCGCAAGTCGCGAGCGCTGAGGCTCCAGGCGCCGCCGCGGATGATGCGAGTGGACGGAGAGCCAGCACTTGCTGCATTGTTGATAGGGTTGAGCACAACATTAATATTCCTGCCGTCATTGCTGTTAGCATTATTATAATGCGAAATATCATAAGTAAATGATTTATACAAATCCGCACACCACTCAAAT
>JAISPZ010000154.1 GCA_031274555.1 Bacteroidales bacterium
TGCATTTTTTTTGTCGAAAAACAGCATATCAACCCCTCGTTTCCCAGAATATTCGCAAAAAAAAACTTTGGAAATATTTTTCTACTCTCAAAATAATTTGCTTGCGGATTTAAGGATAATATATAAAATGCGTATCTTTGTACACAAATCGGGTACACAAATTGGTACACAAAATATAAAATCATGAACATTATAAATGTAAGCAGCAGAGAATTTCGTGCAAATCAGAAATCTTTCTTTGATTTGGCGGATAATGGAGCGCAAATATTACTCCACAGAAGACGTAAGCGTTCGTATATTTTAACATCTGTTAATGACAATGATATGTATTTTACTCCAGAACTTATTGAGAGAATAGAGATGTCGAAACAGCAGGCTCGTGAGGGCAAAGTTAAAACTCTTAAAACACCCGAAGATATAGACAAATTGCTTGGATTACTATGATGTATGAAATTAAATATACGTCTGCGGCTGAAGAAGACATAGAAAAACTAAAAAAGACAGGCGACAAGCGTTTGTTAAAAAAATTATCAATTCTTTTGAAAGAACTTATGGAACATCCGTCAAAGGGTGTAGGAAAACCTGAATTATTAAAAGGTAGTCTTTCAGGTTGTTACTCGCGCGGGATTTCACAAAAACACAGACTTGTCTATCAAATATTCGACAAAAATGTAGTAGTACTGATATTGTCTGCCGCAAGTCATTATGGCGATAAATGAAAGATGAGTTTGTCTAATTTCATAGCGTCACGTTGGAATAAAAATATTTCTGAAAAGAATACAAAAAAAATTATTCGTATCGGCTCTGCCAGCATAGCACTGTGCTTTTTTGTCATGGTTGTTTCCGTTTGTATCCTTGACGGATTCAAAACTGCCTTGAGCAATAAAGTTTATGGCTTCGGCTCTCATTTGCAGATAGTGCCATATCTATTTGATACGGAAGACAACGATAGTAACGGCACATTCAAGTTGGACTCAAATATAAAGTCCTTGCTTGTACAAAATAAAAGTATAAAACATTTTCAAACATTCCTGCTCCAGAATGGACTTTTAGAAGGTAGCGAAGAAATTTTTGGAGTTGTTTTTAAAGGTCTTCCGTCAGAATACGACCATGATTTTTTTCAAAACAATCTTATACATGGCGAAATGCCTGTGTATAGCGACAGTGCATACAGTGCGCAAATTTTAATATCTCAAAAAATTGCCGACCGCCTCAATGTACAGGCGGGCGAAAATGTCAAGGCGTGTTTTATTGTGGAAGCTGACGGCGAGAGTGCGCTACGTCCACGTTCTTTTACCGTTTGTGGAATTTACAGAACAGGACTTGAAAAGTTTGACCAGTATTTCGTTTTTTGCGACAGGAAACATTTGTCGCGCATAAATGGTCTGCATGAAGACGACGTTGAGGGTATAGAAATAACGCTGTTCAATCCTGACGATATGTACAATGTATCTGCGCAATTAGATGACAAACTCCCCTACTCACTCTCGTGCAACACGTGCGACGAACTTTTTCCTGAAATTTTCGACTGGCTTGTACTTATAGACACCAACGTATGGGTTATGCTCATAATCGTACTTATTGTTTCCCTTATAAGTGTTGTCGCCATACTGTTTATCCATATTGCCGACCGCTCCACGCATACTATGCTTTTGCTTTCTTTTGGTGCGGGCATGCCTCTGATAAGGGCAATATTTACGCGACAGACGTTTTTTCTTTTAATCAGGAGTATGATTTATGGTAATGCTCTCGCACTGCTTTTTTGCGTATTACAAAATTTTACGCATTTTGTTTCGCTCAACAGTGAAGTCTATTTTTTAGATAGCGTTCCTGTTGGCTTTCCAATTATGCTCCTGATAGCTCTAAACGCGACAAGTATAGTTATTGCATACATCCTGTTAAGTGTGTGCACGTTTGTGATAAGAAAAATGGAATGGAGCAAGCGAAATAAGCTGTGATAAAGATTTTACGACAATAAGGATGTAGCCTGTATATTTTCGCTATATTTGTACTCATCAAAATTTATAACATTATGAACAAAACAATTTGGATTATCATTATTGCTGCTGTGGCTCTCGGACTATACGTTATGGCGGGTTACAATCGATTGGTTAAGGCTGACGAAGCGGCAAGCAGCGCATGGGCGCAGGTGGAAAATGTATATCAACGCCGCGCCGACCTTATCCCTAATTTAGTAAATACTGTTAAAGGCTCTGCCGACTTTGAGAGCAGCACTTTGCAAAATGTGATAGAAGCACGTGCCGCAGCTTCGGGAGTAAAAGTTGATCCGTCTAAATTAAGTGAGGGCGACATCGCTAACTTTGAAAAGGCGCAAGGCAATCTGTCTTCTGCGCTAAATCGTCTGATGGTTGTGGTTGAGCGTTATCCTGACTTGAAATCGAGTAAAAACTTTTTGGAATTGCAGGCGCAGTTAGAGGGCACCGAAAATCGCATTACTGTTGAGAGGATGAAGTTTAATGAAGTTGTCCAAAAATATAATGTGGGTATTCGTCGCTTTCCGGGCAACATTATTGCCGGAATGTTTGACTTTGAAAAGAAAGGTTATTTCCAGGCGACTGAGGGTGCGGATAAAGCACCGGAAGTTAGTTTTGACTTTAAGAAATGATGTTTAGAAATATTTTTTTACTGACGTGCGTACTGTCCCTTTCGGCTGTTACAGCGAATGTGCCGTCACGTCCCAGCCCGCCAAGATTGGTTAATGATTATGCCGAACTGTTCACAAGCGGACAGAAAGCGTATATGGAACAGATGTTAGTCGATTTTAGCGACAGCACTTCCAACCAAATAGTAGTTGTTACGGTCAATGATTTGGACGGCTATGACATCTCCGATTTCGCCTATCAAATCGGCGAAACATGGGGGGTAGGAAACAAAAAATATAATAACGGTATTGTAATTGTGCTTAAACCGCGCAATGAAACGTCAGGGGAAGTTAAAATATCACCAGGGTACGGCTTGGAGGGTGCTATCCCTGATGCTACCTGCAAAGATATTATAGAGAATGAGATGATTCCATATCTTGCAGAGGGACAGTATTATGAAGGTCTTCTTGAAGGTTTGTCGGTGATTATGCCACTTGCCGCAGGAGAAATTACTTCTGATGAATATGCAAACTCTGGAAACACACCGTGGGCGGGTATCTTAGTTACGATTTTCTTCGTGGGACTGTTTGTTTTTATCGTGTCGAGAAAGCACCCACCCGGTTCTTCGGGGACGAAAGGCTCTACTCACCGTCCGTTTATTTACTTTCCGACAGGCGGCAGGGGTTTTGGGGGTTTTGGCGGCTTTGGGGGCGGGAGCTTCGGAGGCGGCGGTGCTTCTGGAAAGTTTTGACAATTGTCAATTGTTAATTGTCAATTGTCAATTATTGCTGACGCAGAACCAATTACGAATTACGAATTACGAATTACGAATGTTGAACCTTTAAACGTGGAGCATTGAATATATAAAAACTTTTAACACTTAAATATAGAACCACAAATTTCGTTAAGCCCCAGAATTTCGTAATTGACAATTAACAATTAATAAAACCTATATATAAGACCACAAATTTCGTTAAGCCCCAGAATTTCGTAATTGACAATTGACAATTAACAATTAATAAAACCTATATATATAACCACAAATTTCGTTAAGCCCCAAAAGTTCGTAATTGACAATTGACAATTGACAATTAACAATTAATAAAACCTATATATATAACCACAAATTTCGTTAAGCCCCAAAAGTTCGTAATTGACAATTGACAATTGACAATTAACAATTAATAAAACCTGTATATAAAACCACAAATTATGAAAAATAAAATCATAACACTGCTGTTAGTTTTTGCGACTGTGGTATCACCACTGCTTGCAAAAAAAAGTCAAGATACAACAGCCCCAAAGTCGAAAAAAGACATAATAAAAAAAGGATGGAACTTCGGTCCTTTCCCCGCTGTGGGATACATCAGCGACTTGGGATTTCAAGTGGGTGCTCTGTGCGATATTTTCTATTATGGCGACGGCAGCAAATACCCCGAATATCTACATAAAATGAACGTAGAAGTTTCTTTCTATACAGGAGCGAAAACATTAGTCGTTCACGGCTTTTACGACTCAAAATATCTTTTGCCTAACAATATTCGCCTGACAGCAGCAGTAACATATCTCGGCGACCAAATGGCGGACTTCTACGGCTTCAATGGCTTTGCCTCACCATATCTGAATAAAAAAGAACTGAAAGCAGACGGACTGAGCGAAAAATCGTTCTACAAAATAAAACGCGATATGATACGCGTATTTGCCGATTTTCAAGGCAAATTCGGTACGCATTTCGGTTGGGTTGCAGGTCTTACATATTGGCACTACAAAATTGGTGAGGTAACTCTTAAACACTATGATACCCTCGCAAATCTCTACGACATCTATACTCAAACGGGTATAATACCCGATAAAGACGCGCATGGTGGCAATCATCTCGAAATAAAGTTAGGTGCTACTTATGATACCCGCGACCACGAACCTGACCCCACACGCGGACTTTGCGCCGAACTCATCCTCTACGGCTCTCCTGACGTAATCGACAGCAGAGGCAATAACTATCTGAATTTTCAAGCGACTTTTCGTCATTATGTCCCCATTTATAAAGACTACCTGACCCTCGCTTATCGCTTGGCATATCAAGGAAATATCGTAGGGAATATTCCGTTTTACCTGCAACAAAATATATCTACACTTTATCTCAAACGACTGCGTAACGAGGGACTTGGTGGCAACGTAAGTATTCGCGGAGTACCGCTTAATCGCGTTGTCGGAAAAGGTTATGCGTGGGCTAACTTGGAACTCCGCTATCGCTTTGTGCGCTTCAAATTTATAAAACAAAATTGGTATATGGTGTTAAATCCGTTTTTCGATATGGGACTTGTAACGCAGCCGTATAATTTGAACGAGATGAAAGCCGCAGCAAACTACGAACTAAATCCCACATCAGGCAAATCGCTTATATATAGCGGTGACAACGAATTTCTACATCTGAGCGCAGGGGTGGGACTTAAACTTATAATGAACAAGAATTTTGCTCTTTCCGCCGAATGGGGTATCGCTTTCGATAAGCGTGAACGAAACAACGGAGTGAGTATTGGATTGAATTATATATTTTAAAAAATATGACGGAACTACATTCAGAACAGGTTTTTATTCCGAATTTTTTTACAGACAAGGCACGAAGTTTGCGAATAAAAATAATGTGCGATCTTTTTAATGATATTGCACAGCAGCATACAATACGGCTTAAAACCGACGTCGATACTATAAATCCAAAAGGGCAAACATGGATGCTCCGACAGTTGCATATTGTTATCAAACGAATGCCTTTACGATGGGAAACAGTAAAATTGGACACTTGGTGCGCAAAAATAAATGGGCTTTTAGTTGAGCGTGACTATAGGTTTTCTCTCAATGGAGATGTTCTCGCAGAGGCAAATTCCAAATGGATGTACATAGACCTTAAAGAGCGCAGACCACTTCGTCCGACAGAACAAATGTACGAATGTGCGGAAAGGAGTGAGGAAAAAGAATGGCAGTATCCATCGCTGTTCTCAAGAAAAGAGAGTAAGGGTGATTTTTCGGAAATAACGTCATGGAACGTTTCTGACCTCTTTACTGCGACTTACAGTGAGATTGATTTTAACGTTCATGTAACACAGTCCTCGTACATCCAGTGGATGATGAATGTGCTGCCTTTTGATTTCCTCGACAAGCATAAATTAAAAGAGATTGAAACAATCTACGCTCACGAAATTAAACCCGACAGAAAAGCAAAAGTATTATGGCATTTGCAGGACGACAATACCATAACGTTTTTGATAAAGAGCGAAGACGAGCAGACGTTGCACTGCTGGGGAAGATGTTTAATGGTCAATTGTTAATTGTCAATTGTTAATTAGCGGAGCGTATAATAAACGATAACCATTGACAAGTATACAAAGCGTATAATAAGCGGTAATCATTGACAATTGACAATTGACAACTGACAATTAACAATTATATTATGGTGATTTCAACAAATTCTGCAGTTGCAGTGCGGGTGGCATTTGAAAAGGCACTCGCAAATCTTTATCCCAAAGAGGAAATATGTTCTATTTTCTATTGGTGCGCAGAAGAAATTCTGCGTAAAAAACGACACGAAATTCACACAAAATATCTCGTGAGCGAGAGCGAACTGCTCCTCTTTTTCAACGTCCTGAAACGCTTAAAGAGAGGTGAACCTGTGCAGTATATCTTTGGAAAAACATATTTCGATATGCTGACACTCAAAGTAAATCCGTCTGTTCTAATCCCACGCCCAGAAACGGAAGAACTTGTAGCGATAGTGGCAGCAGAGGCAACAGAAAGCGCACGTATTGCCGACCTTTGCACAGGTAGCGGATGCATAGCACTCGCACTCGCAAAACGCCTGCCAAACGCAAAAATAATCGCCACCGACATATCGAAAAAAGCACTCGAAACAGCGAAAAGAAACGCTGAAATCAACAATATATCGAACGTCATATTTATAGAGCAAGATATTCTTAAACATACTTTCTCAACTCTGTTTGAAGAAGAAAAATATGACATAATAGTATCGAACCCGCCATACGTTTTAGAAAGCGAAAAAGAAAAGATGCGCTTCAACGTGTTATACTATGAGCCTGAAAACGCACTGTTTGTCCCCGATGATAATCCACTGAAATTTTATCGCGCCATCGTAGATTACGCCCTGCAATACTTAAACCCGCAAGGGAAGCTATTCTTTGAAATAAACGAAAACTGCAGCGACCAGACAATGCAGCTACTCAATAAAAACAAATTCTCAAAAGTGGAAATCAAAAAAGACCTTAAAGGAAAAGACCGCTTTATCTCTGCGGTGCTGATGTAAAAAAAAAGTCGCGCAACTGAGTTGCGCGACTTTTTTTTGAACGTTTACTGTTTATTTTTTAATAATCTTTACAGTCTTACCATTGGCGGAAAGCATATAGACACCACTGCGTAAACGCGAAACGTCTATAACTTTGTTGGTCGTCTTAACAATCTCGCTCCCTCTCATATCCAAAAGACGATACGTAACACCTGTACGCTCGTCGGAAATCAAAAGTCTGTCCGTTACAGGATTTGGCGAAACACTGAACTCCGGTTTTTCCACCTGCGGTCTCTCTATCGCTACTTCTCCCTCACCTGCGAGTTTAAGGTCTATAGGACAGAGGCTCGCGATAACGATAAGGTCGTTAGAAACAACAACATCTTCGGATGTCTCGGTAAGTTTTATCGCCAATTTATATCTGCCTGCCTCGGTAGCATTATAAGTTTTGCCGTTAGCTCCATCTATACGTACACCGTCTTTGTACCAACGATATTCGGCATAGTTGCTTTCGGATACAGTGCCTTCCCATGCAATCTCAGGCTGGGTGAGCAGAATTTGAGATACTTTCTGCGCCATTAGTCCCAGACTCGCATCGCCTGCATGAACGCCATCGTTAAGTTCTGCCGTAGTCCAATCTTTGGATATGCTATACCAGTCAATCACAGGAATTCCCGCTGTGGCGGATACTTGTGCAATAGCAGGGATAACACCATTAACAATATTGTCATTGCTGATACCGTAAGTGTTATCTAACGCTTTTATCGGCGTAATCATCCAAACCTGCGCTGTGGTGGAAGCGTACTTTTTTACGGTGTCGATAAATTTGAGGTATTGGGTCGCAAATTCGTTGCCTTTCACTGACCAATAGTCGGTTTTGGAGTCGTTTGTGCCAAGTGCTACCAATACAGTATTCGCGTTGTAGGCTTTGTAGTTGCTGTATGCGTTATCGATATTGTTTGTCCATGCACCCCAAGGATCGGGAAAGTCCATAAGAGTAGCTCCCGAAACGCCGAAGTTGCTTGTAGCATAGTCTTCACTGCTAAGATAGTTGCGCAACTGTATGGGCCAAGCATAGGTGCCCGCATTGCTCGCACCTGCACCCGCTGTATTGCTGTTGCCTATACAGGCTACACGAATTATATCGGGTGAATTTTCATCACAGGAAGCAAATTTTACCACAGGTATCACAACATCTGCCCCATTGACTACTATCACACGGTTATCACTTTCGGTGCAATTACCAACAACCTCTTCAATTCCTCCCCAACCTGTACCGTTGACGTATTTGTAGTGAATAGCGGTTGGGTTGTCCCAAACGTTTATTGTTCCTGTGTATATACCGTCAGCGTCAGTATCGGTCAGTTCCAAAGTGCCTGTCTGACCGGGTTCTGTCCATGCGCAGAAGCTGCCTGTAACCCACACGCTTGTCACTTCGGAGAAGTCTGTCATGTCCACCTGAAATGTTAAGTCATGCTGTTCGCCATCCCCAAGTACTACTTCGAGGTCGCCGGTAACATTGCCCTGATCGTCCAATGAAAAGTGCAAAGTGTCTGATAGAGCAGCCCAGCCCTGATTCATGTTAAGAGGGCTCCACCAATAGCTGTCGGACGATAACACTGAAAACGTTACTTGCCACACCCATGCTTCGTCTGTCATCTCAAGATGTCCTTTTGGAAAATATATCGTTGCACCGTTATACCAGTTTGCGGAATCAAAAAGTCCGTAAACAGGATCGCCTGTAAAGCCTGCGTTGAGTGCTCTTAGATTTTCCGAAGCACGGGTTACAATATTGGCGTATTGCGACCAAGCACCAACTGCACCTGCTGTAAGTTCGCCTTTGGTTTTGTCGGTTACTTTGAGAGTAACGTTTTCAAACACTGTCGGAGAGCCAACTACAAAGGTGGCAATAACACTTGTGAGATTACCGTTAAGTGTTACACCTATCTCCAAGTTGTAAGTACCGTTACCGTCTGTAGCAAGGGCGTACAGGTCGATATTAATGCCACTTACGCTGTAGCGGAAGTTATCGCCATTCACTCCAACTTCCGTAGGTATCGAAGATGTGCTAAATGCCGGCGGTGTTGTGCCAGCTTTGTAAACGCGGTAGTTGAGGATATTAACATCGGTAACACTGCCCCACCATACAACCTCGGCACCCTCTAAAATGATTGATGTTGGTGTGCCAAGGTCCATTCCGCCAAGTGAAGGGACGGTGTTCATGTTAAACAGTCCTTCAAAAGCACCTGTCCCCTCCACAAGAGCGTTATCCCCCCATGACTGACCATTAATTTTATAGTTTGTAGATGCGCCGTTATTAATTTTTAATACGGCAGTTTGTGGTCCCGATCCTTCCCCGAAAGCAAAAGCTGCGGTAAGGAATAATGCAAATAAGGTTGTTAATTTTCTCATACATTTGTAATTTTATAAGTTATTAAAATTTAATCATATAGTTCTTTGTTTCATCACAGACCCTTATTAGGTCATACAGAATTCGCACATAAACATCTGCTTATTTCTTCACAATCTTTAATACCTTGCCGCCCGAGTGCAGGAAGTAAATGCTGCTACGCAGAGAAGACAGGTCTATAACTTTTTTATTTGTTTCCAGCACCAGCACACCCTGCATATCGTACAAGCGGTATGTGAGGTTTCCTTTGCGACTATCGTAAATATTGATATTGGTAGAGGCCGGGTTGGGCGAAACCGTGAAGTCTGCCTTTGACGAAATCTCTACAGATACCCCTTTTCGATTGATTACCAAACGTGTATCGCCCGAAATATTGCCTGTGCTATCTATGGAAAAGTGCATATTCTCTCCCTCCCACTCTGCATCCCCAACATTGTTGTTCAATGTAGTGTAATTTAGCAAAATACTCATTGGATTCCAATCGTAAGTCCCTGCAAGAGCGCGGAAAGTGGCTTGCCAAGTCCAGGAGCTATCACTCTTTATCAGTTGTCCACGCGGGAAAGTGACAAAGTTCGTGCCTGTTCCGTCCCAGTCCACCGTCCTGTCAAACATACCGTAAAACCCATAACCACCATCGTTAAGGTCGCCACTCACGTACGTAACAATATTGGCATCATAAGCCCAAGTGTTCGGAGCATCTGTCAATAGCCCCGCAGTCATGTCTATCACCTGCAAGGTGACATCGTAACGAGTGGTATCGGGTTCAGGCTCTGGGTTTGGGTCGGGGATAACTAACTCGTAGTGACCTGTTATTTCACCACCAACGCCGACAGAGAAAATAAGATTGCCTGACGCATCATCCCCTGTAAATTCGTACATAGTGGGGCTTATCGGCTGCCATCCGATATTTTTGGCGTACGGTTTCCATTTGTAAGTGCCTGTATCGGCGACAAGAGTTATTGTCCACTCCCAGGCCGTTTCTGTTTTAGTGAGTAGTCCTGTGGGTGTTACGTCTGCATCATTATACAGTGGATACCACCAATCGCTTGGATTACGCGGATTTTGCGCAGAAAGGTTGTCGCTTGCCCATATAAAAAGGTTTACTTCGTTCTGGTCGTTAATCCTGTTTGTTATCACGCCTTTTGATTGGTCTATAACTTTGATTGTTACAGGATAATAAATGATATTGCGGTAGATTACCATTGTGCCTATCGTGATAAGCGTATCATCGTAAATCGTCCCCTCGTCAATTCTTGCTCTTACGATATATGAGCCGAGTGCTATCGGTGCGGCTGTGTCGCCGTTATAGAGTACATGTATATCCCCCATGCCCGCCAAACCTGTTACTGCAACAGGATGAGCCAGCCCGTCGTAGAGAATAGAGTCCGTCAGGGTGTAGTTTAAGTCGGACAGCGAAACACGCGCCTTGCCGATAGTGAGTGTGTCTAACTGCAAGTCGTTAATAGCTTTATAGAGGTTGTGAGAGGCTATATCGACAGATATTCCATATTTGCCCATATCTGTTGGAGCAGTAGTGCTACCGTTATATTTAACGGTTATTGCTCCAGCATCCGCCACTTTGGATGTAACATCAACAAGTATCGGCTGCCCTGTATAAGGCTCTGTGCGAGGAAGATTGTAGTTAAGGTCATTTTTTGTAAGCTCAATGGAATCCACAGGCGATTTTATAACGAAACTCCCCAACACAAGTGTCGTATCCAAATAGTTGTCCCCCTCTGCAAGAACGGCTTTTACTACATAAGTACCTATTTGCGAGGGAACAGTAGCCAAGTCGTTGTAGGTAACGGAAATATCGCCCAAACCTGTTATTCCCTCTGCGGGAGTTACTGCGACAGGGTGTGTGTAGCCGTCAAAAATAACAGTGTCATTGGCGGGGAATACGTAGTCTAAAAGAGAGGTGTCTGCTTTTGCCTTTGCTATTGTGAGCGTGTCGAGCAGAAGATTGTGAGCAGCTGCGTAGTACGGCGTTGCCGTTATATCAACCGTGATTTCGTATTTTCCTGCATTGACAGGCTCTGTCGTCGTGCCGTTATACTTTACGGTGATGTCCCCAACATTGGCGTTCTTGCCTGTAACTTCAACTGTAACAGGCTGTCCGTTATATGTTTCGGTGCGGGGAAGCGTATAGTTAAGCTCATCTTTTGTGATAGCGGGCAGATTTATCCACATCTCGTTTAAACTCTGCGCATAGTTTTTGAACGGCTCGCCTGCCTCACCAAGAGGGGCGTAAATTTCTAAGGATGAGCGCAACATCTCACCTCTGCATATAGCCTTGATTTCGTCACTCGTCATAGAGGAACGATAGAAAAACAACTCTCTGAACTCCGCTTCGCCACCGCCGAGAGAGAACTTTGCCAAGTTGATAGTGTCGTTAAAGCCACTTATCAGGGTGCTGTCCAAATAGAACTCCGTATATTTGCGAGCATAGTAGTGTGTGAGTGTTAAACGATACCATGAGTCGTCATTAACGGTAGAAGCACCTGTGGCTGTCGCGCCGTATTGCGGCATACCGCCCACAATTCTAAACGTATCTTCAATAGCAGCAAGCACACCGTTTTCTGCCGTCTTAAAGGCGAACGAAACGGTGAATGAATGTACTGTGTCTTCGGGAGTAAAGCCGATTTCGGCTGATGTCGGTGTCATGGGATATGACGTGGATGTATTGCGCACAGGGTCGGGTTTTCCCGCTTCGAGAGCGTCAAAGAGTGACGGCACCATAGCATGGAAAAATTCGCGGTGTCCTGCATCATTGGGATGCCATTTGTCTGTTGCTATGTCGCCACTCCAATAGCCTGTCACAAATTTGCCTGTTCCGTCATCGACCGTTCCAAGCAGATTGGTACTCGGAACATCCCACTTTGAAATAATCAAATTTAACTCTTTGACGTAGTTATAGTCGCTTGACGTAAAGTCGGCACGCATATAGGGAGTGCCAAGTACAGGAACTTTGCCCAAGCTACGAAGACTGTCCACCATTAGACGTAAGTTGTCGCGATAGCTTATAAAGGCAGCAGTGTCGGGGCTGACGTTGTCTTTTTCGTTGCCGAACGTAAGCCCGATAATTACATATTTGGCGCAGTTGTTGATAAGGTCGTACTTCCATCTGTTCCATATACTGCCTGTGTAGTTGCCGTTTATGCAAACGTTTGAGAGCAACCAGTCGTTAGTACTTTGCCCACCCGCGTAGCGTTCATTAAGCAGAGTGCCATACTGCTGTGTGTAGCCGTAGGAGTTGGTTGCGCCTGTGCCTCTTGGGGTAGAAGATCCGATTACGGTTATCTTGTTCTCTTTTTCTTCCAAACAGTCGAGCGAATAGGTGTAGTTCCACAAGTCGAGAGTTATTAAAAGAGTTGCGCTGTCGAAGTTCGTGTTGATGTCTTCCAAATCACCTGATGCTAACTCTGTGAGAGCAAGATAACTTGCATTGCTCCGAGCAACGGTATTTGTGCCCTTAATGCCTTTGAAGATCCAATCCCAACTGTTTTTTGCGACAAAGTCAAAACGTGAATGGTCGGAAGTATTATCCCTGTCTTTGAATTTTATTACTTTTTGCCATACGCCTGCACCCACGTAGTCGAGCGTAGGATAGGAAGATACGCCCCAGTCGCTGTAACCGTCAAAGACGTTGCCTGTAAGCCCCCATTGGACAGGCACAACAGTATAGGTGTTTGTAGTAAGATTAACTGTGATAAGTACGGTGGTATCCCAAGTAGAGACTATATCACTTCCCTCTATAACTATGCAGTTTGGTCCACAACCGTCTCCATACGTATCAACACCTGTATAAAATTTAAACGTGCCGTTGCCAAGACGTGTGTATAACTCAAATTGGTTAGTTGCAGAATTTTTTTTGTCGGTAAGAAGATGCATTGGGATTGCATTTGCGAGTCCATCACCGTTTTCGCAGGCACTGCCAAACAGATAAAGTTCCTTTACCTGATTGAGGATGGTGATTTGTATCGTATTGGAAATGTCTATATTATCAAAGGCTATTCTGCCCATTACCGTTACAGTTCCGTTGCCGACGGGGTGAACAACGCCGTTATTATCAACCCATGCTGCGCTGTCGCCACTGACTACAGACCATTGAATTGGTATTTCAGCAGCACCTGTCGGTAGAATATTCGCTTCTATCTGTACTGTCACTCCTGTGTTGATAATTGGATTTGTGGCGCAGGACAGGCTAATGGATTCTGGTGCAATAAAGCCCTCGTAGCTATATTCTTCCATACGCATTGCGTTGAGGTGGTAAAAGTTTCCGCTGTTTACACTCATCTCAAAGGAAATCTCACCGTTCGCGTCAGGGAACATTACAGGAGTAACGTAGAGTGAAGTTGTATTTGCCGTTACTGTAGTACCTCCCGCTGCTGTTGCACCAACACCTGTACCTGTAGTTTGGTATATACCGGAAAATGTTGTTGCACCTGTAAAAATCATATTTGCAAGTCGCACAGCAGCATCTATTCGGCTTCCGAACACATAAAACTTATAGCCTTTTGTAGCAAAAAGTCCTGTTATTTTTATCTTGCTGCCGCCGCCTGCGGCGTTGTCGTCAAAGAAATAATCCTGTGCAGCTGTTGCTATTGCCATATCACCCAAAAGGTCGGGATTAGGTGTGGCTAAACCACCCGGACTGTTGTTATTGATTTGGAATGCTGTAACAATTTCTAATGAGTAAGGGGTTGTTACTCCGTCCCTGTCTATAAGGTCGCTGAATGTTCCTGTTGGAGCAATCGTAGAACTGCCACAATCGAAAGCAATATTATTCCAACTATTGCCGTTAGCATCAGGATTAGTTGTCGCTGTGGTTAAATCGCCAAAATCGAAATAAAGTTTTTTTGTGAGTGTAAAATTCGGTTCGGGAACATTTGCCCATTCCTGAACTTTCATTGCGCTTAAAGCTGCATACTGACTAACTTTACGCCCAATCTCTATTTTAATAGTGCTGTCAGCATCGGGATATACTAAATCGGAAACAAAAATATTATTGTCGTTTCCATTGCCACCTGCACTGCCAATGCCTGTGCCTGATGTCTGCTGACTTCCGCCACTTACGTTCAGCCCCACTATAAGGAATGAGTCCACGCGTGTATCTGTTGCACTACGTGTGCCAAATAAAGAGAACTGATATGCTTTTTGGGGGTCAAGGTGACGTAACACAAAAGCACTTGTTCTCCCCGTAGCACCCTCGTTAAAAACGTAATCAAGGGTTGCGTTAGCAATTGCCAAATCGTCAAGCAAGTCTGCATTAGGGGTAGCAAGACCACCAGCATTATTGGAATTAAATTTTTGCGTAATTTGTAACGTATATGGCGTAGAACCATTTCCGCTATTTATCAAAGCGAGTGGAGCTATCATGTTTTCCATTGCCGTACTGTTGGCAAAGGACACATTATTCCAATAGTTTCCGTTTAAGTCGGGGTTCGCAGTTAGATAAGTCGGAAGCCCGAAATCCACATAAAATGTTTGGCTCACTTCGGGAACGAGAGGTGGCACATAACATTCATTAAACTTCACCACAGGCAGTATCGTGTCGTTTTCATCAACTATAACAACTCTGTTAGTGCTGACAAAACATTCTGCGATGCCTGCCTCTCCTCCACTCCAACCTGAACCATTAAAAAATTTATACTGAATTGGGGTCGGACTTCCTGTTACCAATAGACTTCCCTCATAAACACCGTCACCATCCCCATCTGTAAGAGTGATAGAGCCTGAGTTTCCGGGTTCTGCCCATGAACAAAAAGTGCCTGTAATATAAACGCCGTTACCAACTGTTTGATCGTTCATATCCACCCTGAATGTGATATTCTTTTTGCCTGCCAAACCGAGGTTTAGCAACGTATCGCCTGTAATATTGCCGTATTCATCAGTGGAAAATCTTAATGTGTCAGACATTGCGTTCCACCCTGTATTTATGTTTATAGGAAACCAATAGTACGTTTCGTTGGCAACAACATTAAGAGTTGCCTGCCACGTCCATTTATCCTGCCCCTTAACTAATAATCCGTTAGGAAAATTAATGTTGGTTCCGTACCAGTTTACAGTGCCATTGAACAAACCATAAAACTGGCCATTATCGTGAAATCCAGGATTAATCCCTTTCAAATTGTCGGAAGCGCGGATATAAATATTGCCGTCCACTGTCCACCCTGTACCCTGTGTCAAATCCCCTTGACTGTAGTCTTCTACGCGTAACGTTACAGGATATGTTACAGTCGGTGTACCTACGGTAAAATTGGCGATATATCCTGTTGCTACAACACTTCCATTAAAAGATATGCCTGCTTCAAAAACATAAGTTCCGTCACCGTTTATGGCGAGGGCGAGCAGGTCCACATCCAGTCCTGTTTTGTCGAATTTGTAGTTATTCTCACAGCAGTTTCCTATTGGAAAATCAATTGCGACCGTAGTGAAAGCCGGTGCTGCTGCGCCGACTTTATAAACTCTGTAATTGAGTATATTTTGGTTTTGGCTACTCCCCCAATGAACGGTTATCGCTCCATCTAACACGAGCGAAGTTGGTGTACCAAAATCCTGACCGCTAAGTGATACTACCTCATTTAAATCCGTAGTAAGCGCATTATCCCCCCAATCCTGAGTATTTACCTTGTAATAAGTGTTACCTCCCCCATTTACGTTAAGAATCACAACTTGTGGTCCGCTTCCCTGTCCGTAAAGACCTGCTGCCAAAAGCAGCAAAACCGATAGTGTAAATAATATTTTCTTCATATTCTTATGTTTTAAAAATGTTCAATGTTTGTTATACGCTTTGCTACAATTGACAATTGACAATTAACAATTGACAATTAACAATTAACAACTGCGTCAGCAATAATTGACAATTAACAATTGACAATTGACAATTAATTCGCCTCTTTCCTTACTATTATCGCGGAGTTGCTAAGTCCGGCGGAAACGTCCACAGTAAAACTATACCTCGCACCAGCTTCAAAAGAAGATGTGCCCGCCTGAATATTACCGTCAGACATTATCACTATGAGAGGGTTGTTCAATAAATTTGTCAATACAGCGTTGCCTTCAGAATCAGTAGTACCTCTAAACTCCCTTGGGGTCCCCGCTACTCCCCACCCATTCTGGAAGTAGAACTTGAAGTTGATAAATTCTGTATTTAGCTGTTCACCGACTACAAAACTGATTTTGTACGCACCGTTACCCATTGGAGCCATACAGAGTCCATAGCCGGGTCGCCAAGCTACACCATTATCAGCTGATGAGGGTTTACCGATATTCTCGCCCATCACCCATATAGCACCTGTGCCGTCTGGCTGTAGCGTTGCGAGGTCGTTACCTGTCATCGCCTCTACCTTGAAGTATTTAAGTGCAGTGTTCGCAGTGATACGGTATTTGCCCGCTATTGGAACAAACGTTAATGACGGTACAGTGCCAGAGAAGAAATCGGGGTCTATCCAATATTGTTCTATAGCTTCAAAGTTGGTGATGTCGATTGCCTGACCCTGTGTCAGGTCTAACTCTACCTTGTAGTTGTCGCCATCAACAGCTGTCAGGACTGTGCCGTTTATCGCACCGTCAAATGGCGGTGGCGGTACTTCACCTATTTTTGCCACTGTGAGCGTGGCTGCCGTTATGCCTGCGGATACATCGACTGTCAGGGTATAAATTCCGAACAGGTCTAACTGTTGCCCTGTTGTAACACTAAGATTACCGTCACTGCCAATAGTCAAAACAGGAGTTGTTACGGTGAGAGTCGTGGGACCAAATTCCCCACCCCAGCCTTTCTGGTGGAAGAACTTGATGTTTAGTGCGCTACCCAAAGTCTCGCCGATTGTACCTGTAAAGCGATATTTTTTACCGCCGATAGGTGCCATACATATACCCTTCTCGGTAGTCCAGCCTGTACCGTTTTTGGATACTGACGGTTTGCCAATGCCGTCACCTATAATCCAGATTGCTCCTGTGCCATCTTCCTGCAAGGTAGCGATATTGCCTCCCAACAATACTTCGGCATAGATATAGCTGTGCTTTGTGTTGGCTATAATGCGGTACGCACCCGCCTGTACGCCTGTGGCTAATTTTAGGGTGTGGTCGTCTATCTTCTCATAAAAATCGGGGTCTATCCACCACTGATTGAGGTCGCCAAAGCCCTCAAAATCTAATGTTTCACCCTCTGTGAGGGTCATATTTATAAAATATTGGTCGTCTGTGATAGTGTACGCGCCTTCGGAAATGCGAGCCATACTTTGGCTGTTCACTTTGAGGTCGCTCATCGGCGTATAGACGTAAGAGAACGTGTTAAATGTTGCAGTATAGTTAGACATAACACTTTCAAACTGAATATATTCTTTGATGTCTTGCGTAACCGCACCGCCGTCCCAGCCAAAGAAAATCTCGTTGCCGTTGCTGTCTGCCTTTGCCGACTTTATATAGGCTCTCATTTTGAGCGGAAAGTTATCGGTGGCAGAGTATGTATGCTCGTCGCTTGTGGGCAACATTTGATATTCTGTACCGTCTTCCGTAATAAGGGTCAGATATGGAAATATCGGACGGGTGAGGGACAGCGGAATATCCTGCTCTACTTTTTTTGTTGTAACATTCTGCAAAATCAATTTGAGATTGGCAGTACCGTCGGGAATATCTTTAAGAAACGGAATAAAGATTTTGCCGCTGTAAGTGCCGTTCTCTTTTGTTCTAACGACAACTTCCTGTGTCATTAAATCGCTGTAATAGAGTTGCAGCTTGAGAGTGGAAAGTGGTTTGCTGTCCTCACAGTTTATTGTGAAAGGCAGACTGTCGCCAAAATGGGATGCTGTGATTGGCTCTCCTACTATTGTTATAACAGGATTTCCCTCTTGCAGGGGTTCTTTGTATTCCTTGCGGCAACCTGTTGCTAACAGTGCCAAGCTGAAAAAACAAAATAAAAACTTCTTCATGTGTTTATAATTTTTAATTCTAAATTCGTAATTAACTCTGTGTCAGCCACAATTGACAATTGACAATTAACAATTAACAACCGCGTCAGCCGTAATTCGTAATTCGTAATTCGTAATTAACTCTGTGTCAGCCACAATTGACAATTGACAATTAACAATTGACAATTAACAACCGCGTCAGCCGTAATTCGTAATTCTAAATTCGTAATTAACTCTGCGTCAGCCACAATTGACAATTAACAATTGACAATTGACAATTAACAACCGCGTCAGCCGTAATTCGTAATTCGTAATTCGTAATTGATTCACGTTCACCATTTCAAAGACGCGGCTGCCTTAGCTGGAACGGCGTAACTAAAATAATGGTTGTCATCCTCTACGGTGAAAGTTATCTCTGCATTGGACTTGTTTAGCAGCACCAATGCATACGTGCCGTCTGTGTTTTTAAACGCCTGATATACCAAACCGTTCGGCTGATAACCGCTCGCACCGATACGTACCGCATTCGGCTTTACAACTTTTGAAAGATGTCCGATTTGGTAGTATTGGTTGTTGCGCGTAATAGTCTTATAGTCAGTGGAAATATCCACTACACCATAACATTCGTCGCAACCACCCGGGCGATAGGGTGCTCCGTTAATATCAAGCATCAGATTCCACACCATTACTGCCTTACACCAATTCTGAACATACTGCAACCCTCTCTCAACGGATCCTGTAAAGGTGTTTTCAAAGTCGCGACCGTGATTCCACTCGCCGATAGAGGCTTCTGTGAAAATAATTTCCTTATCGGGACGCTGTGTGTGAATGTCAGTACATTCCGATGGGTCTCCGCCGTAATCGTGGTATGCTGAACCTGTTACAAAACTTGCAGCTGTAGCGTCATTATAAATTTTTATGGGATAGTCTTCCTGATCGCTCCTGTTGTCGTAATTAAAATTGTGGTCGAACACGTAAACTTTTGTGGATAGTCCTGCCTCCTGCAATTTTGGTCCAAGTACTTTAACAAAATCACGCATTTCGTCCCACTCCATAAGGAGTGACGCGCTGTTGCCACCGTTGAGTGGCTCGTTTTGAATTGTTACGGAGTAAATCGGCACACATTTCGCCTGAAATGCTCTTATCCACTTTACAAAATATGTTGCGTAATCTTGATAGTGGGCTGTGTTGAGATGTCCGCTTGTCCACGAATTGTAAGGGGTAGAGCCACCTTTGTTCTGTACTTTCATCCAGCGCGGACATGTCCATGGTGAGCCTATCACTTTTAATTTGGGATTGATCGCCAAAATTTCTTGCATTATGGGGATGACGTAGTTAGTTTCTTCGGAAGTGAGTCCAAAATTGTCAGCACCTTGAACGTCCCAACAGGTGTATTCGCTAAGCGAAAAGTCGGAAGCACCAATGCTTATGCGCACGTAGCTGTAGCCCAAGCCTGTGGCAGTGTCAAAAACTTCTTTGAGAAAGTCGGCGCGGTCGGACGCGCTCATCTTCATTAAGTTGTAGCACGTTGAACCTGTGATTGCTGCACCAAAGCCGTCCATCGTCTGATAAGTGGTGGCGGGTCGAAGACGTATGGTGTTGGGCGACATATTTGTGCCAGCACTAAAGTCCACACCTGTTTTATTGAATGTCTGAGAACGCGAAGCGGTGGACACCCACGCATTTACATTATAATCAGGTTCTGCTGGCGGTTCGGGGTCATTGTTAGGCTTTGTCGTGCAACTGCAACAGACAAACGAAACAGACATAAGGATTGTGCCAATGGCGATTAGTGCTTTCATATATGTTTTTGTTTTATTGTTTTTGTTTTATTGTTTTTGTTTCTAAATTCTATTTTGCGCTTTGCTGCGTTAGGGATAATAGCGGAAATCCTTTTTGCAGGGTGCTGGTGTATGACGGTTTAGTGGGATTTTATGATGGTTTTTTGTTTTTGTCCGAGTGCAAAAAGATTGAAGCGGATAGCCCGACCCCGCACGAGCCTGCGAGGGCGGGGGAACGCCCAAATTCTACATTCTAAATTCTTAATTCTACATTCTTTAGTATCCTGGGTTTTGCACAAGGTTCTGGTTCTGGTCTAATACTGTTTGCGGAATAGGCAGGATGTACGAAAATTCGTCATAAGGATAAACGAGCGCGGGACGACCTGCATCTCTGCTGTTTATGCTATTCATCACTTCTTCTACTTTGTCTAAACGCACAAGGTCGAACCAACGGCTACCCTCAAAGGCAAGCTCCAACCTGCGCTCGGCAAGGTATGTCTTTATTGCCGTTTCTGTGCCTGACAGAGCACTTGCGGGCAAATCCTGCAATCCTGCACGTTGGCGTATTCTATTAAGGATAGGCAGTGCCTCGCTCTCACGTCCCAACATAATAAGTGCTTCGGCTTTCATAAGCAAAACGTCCGCAAAGCGGTATTTTATAATGCTGTTAAAAGCTGAACGACATTTGTACGTATGTGGGTAATTTTCTTTCGGGTAATAAATCTGCCAAGGAACATCGTAATAAACTATGCTTTCCGTATAACGCTTAGTATCACCTGCGTCTGTAAATGCTTTTATAATATCACGCGATGGACAAATCCACTTTGCAAAGTCAAAATTAAAGTTCCATTCATCTAATTTACGACTAAGCACCCATGCAACCCAATTTCCATCACCTGTTGTGAACTGTGCTTCATAAATAGACTCTACCGTATTGCGCATTTTTATTTCTATTGCGGGATTAGTTTCGCTCGGTGGTGCTGTGGGGTCTGTCAGCTGCACTCCGAATAAATCATTAAAATCTTCTACAAGATTAAAACCGTCTGCTTCAACTTCTTCGCAATATTGCAATGAAAGGTTGTAGTCGCGCAACGTCTTTTCTGCATATACCTTTGCAAGCAAAGTACGTGCAAGAGATTTGCTAAAAATAGTTTTATCCCCTGCATTATTGGCCGGCGCGTCTGGCAGAGCATCCAACAAGTCACGCTCTATTTGCTTATATACCTCTAAGGATGTAGTTTGAGGGGGAAAATAAACAGGATAAACTTCTTCGACATTTTCCGCAGTAATATCGACTGCTTCAGTTGTAATAAGCGGAACATTGCCCCATATACGCACCATATCAAAATAAACCATTGCTCTAAAAATAAGCCCTTCGGCTTTGTAGCGTGCGCGTTCCGCGTCTGTAAGCGTTGGGTCATTAACCTTATCTATATTGCAAATAAGGCGATTTGCCTGTGCAACCTTATCCATATAGAATGGCCACATTCTGCCCAAATTCACATTAGATCCCTCTATTGAATTGACTTCAAAAGGAGTAGTCTCCTGGCTTGGATTACCTGCGTAAGCATTATCAGAATGTACCTCTGCAAGCAAAAGGGTATATAGATACCATGCTTCCTGCCCATTCTTGGAGTGATCGGCATCTCCGTCATCTCCGCGCCGCAATGCGTCGTGAAGAACCTGATACTGGCTTAAAACAGCCGCCTTATCTTTAAGTGCCGATTGTGTTGTATCGTCAGAAACTCCTTGAGTGACATCCGAATAAGTATCAAGCGGATTTTTATTAAGCGAACACGAAGTCGCTAAAAATAATGCTACCGTCACAGCCGTTAAAAATATAATATTTTGTTTCATAATCATGTTTTTTAAATATAGCTTCATTCTTTAGAACTCTACGTTTATACCAAAAATATACGCCCTGCTGTGAGGATAAGTCCCCCAATCAATCCCCTGCACTGCACCACTGTTTCCCCACTGATTTACTTCAGGATCCATTCCTGAATATTTTGTCCAAGTAAGCACGTTTTGTGCTGTAAAGTACGGCGTTAAACGCGTAATACCTGCTCTTTTAAGGAGTGTGCTTGCAAAATTGTAAGCAAGCGTAATGTCTTTGACACGCAAATAACTGCCGTCCTCAATAAAATACGTTGAGGGCTGAATATTAAATTGAGCACGCGGAACATCAGTAATTTGCCCCGGTACACGCCAACGTTCAAGCACTATTGTCCATTGATTTTTAAGGTCGTACATCCCTGCAATATCTCCTTTTGAGGCATTAAAAATATCGTTGCCATAAGAGCCTTGCAAGAATATTGTCAGAGTAAATCCTTTCCATTCAAACGTATTAGTCATACCAAAAATAAAATCGGGGTTTGGATCTCCGATATACGTTTTATCACTTGATGTAATTTTGCCATCATCGCCGTAAAGGTCTTTATAAATAAGATCGCCTGTTTCGGGATCAACCCCCTCGCTAACATAGCCCCAAAATCCACCAAGTGCATACCCCGGTTCATTGCGCACTACCCGTACATCGTGAAAAGCGTCTGTTGTAGCTCCGTCATAATAAATCTTCTGAAGCTGCAAACTTAAAAGTTTGTTCTTGTTAGTGGATATATTAAAATCCGTACTCCACTTAAACTCCCCTGTAAAATTTTTGCTTCTTACGGTAAATTCAAAACCTTGATTTTGCATTACACCCTCGTTGCGTACTAACGTAGAAGCCGCTGCTGCGCCGGCAGGAAGCGACACCCACATTAACATATCCTTAGTACGTTTATAGTAGTAGTCCATTTCAAATTGCAACCTGTTATTAAGTACGGCAAAATCAATACCTATATTAGTTTGAGAAGTCGTTTCCCACGTTAAGTCAATGTTTCTAAGATTTGTTTGCGTAACAGTAGGAACAGCGTGATCATTGCCTACATCAAACCATGGCAGACGTGTAAGACTATAGCTTGCTAAATAAGAATAATCGCCCACACCTGACTGATTACCTGTCTGTCCCCAACCTGCACGAAGTTTAAGGTTATCTATCCACGATACGTTTTTCATAAACTCCTCGTTGGAAATACGCCATGCACCTGATATGGACGGAAATACTCCCCATCTGTGGTCAGGGTGTAATTTGGAAGATCCATCTGCACGCACATTAGCCGTTATCAAATATTTGTCGTTATAATTATAAAAAGCACGTCCGAAAAAAGACCAAATTGCCCAGTCTGACGCACCTGTACCTGTATTATCCCAAGCGATTTTATTTGCTGCGTTAAGCGTTTTAATAAAATCGTTAAGATAGTCACTGCCATTAATCCAACTATTTGTGTACATTGACTCCGTCCACGAAGATCCTGCCATTAATTCAAAACTATGCTTTTTAATCTCTTTTTTATAATTAAGAACATTGTCCCACACGATGACCTGATTTGTGCTACGATTGTCCCAACCGTTGCCATATTGACTGTAATACAGGTTAATAGGCGTGTAACCTGTGCTATGTCCGTTGCGCCTGTCAAGCGAAAAAGTACTTTTGAAAGTGAAGCCGGGTAGAAACGTTAGAAGTACGTTTCCAGAAGCAATAAGCCGTCCCTCGTTATCTTTATTGTTTTTTCCGTTTTCTATACTCTCTAATGGATTTGTAATATTCTGTCCGTAGAACAGTCTATTATATAAGCCTGTAGTCGGATCTTTTATTGGTACGCTTGTCGGAAGATTTACTACCGAAAGCACTAATCCACCGCGGTTAGAGCCTAAACCGGTAGTTACGCCATTGCTCGTATTATCTGAATATGAAATGTTTGCACCAACACTAATCCATTTGCGGATATTTCCATTAATAGATGCGCGAACAGAATAACGTTTAAAGTAAGCCGAACTGATAACACCTTTTTCATCTAAATATCCTCCCGACAGGTAATAATTAAACTTGTCGTTGCCGTTGGATACAGACAACTGATAATTTTGCGTGATACCTGTTTGATAAACTTCGTCAAACCAATTTACTAAATCAGCTGTATTTTGCACTGCTCCAGGGGAAATTTCGTCCATTAAATCCTTGTACTGCTGTCCATTAAGAGATGGAAGTCTATTTGAAACTTGCGAAAATCCAACTTGTGTATTAAGTGTAATTTTCGGATTGCCTGTCTGTCCTGCCTTAGTTGTTATAATCACAACACCGTTGGCGGCACGCGAGCCATAAATTGCAGCGGACGAAGCGTCTTTAAGAATTTGAATATCTGCGATATCAGTTGGCGCAAGAAAGTTTATATTATCAACAGGCACACCATCGACAACATAGAGTGGATCGTTGCTTCCGTTAAAGGAAGTTGTGCCGCGCACTCGAATTGTGAGGTCTCCACCCGGAGCACCGTTAGGCTGCTGCACATAGACACCTGCTGCTTTGCCCTGAATTGCCTGCCCTGCCGAAATAATAGGGCGCTGGTCCATGTCTTCGTTTGTAATGGTGGAAATTGAGCCTGTTAAGTCGCCTTTACGTTGTGTGCCGTAGCCAACAACTACAACTGCATCAAGGCTTTGGGCTTCTGCATAGAGCGAAATATTGATTTCTTTGCGATTGCCGATATTAACAGTTTGGGTTTTCCTGCCCATTGTGCTAAAAGTAAGTTTTGCGTAATTCGGCGGAACATTGATTGTAAAATTTCCGTCAAAATCGGTTACTACAGACACTACAGGGCTGCTACCCTCTACTACAACTGTGACACCTGGGATGCTCTGGTTGTCCTCTGCACTAAGGACAGTTCCGCTAACGGAACGTTGTGCAATCAAAGAAAATGTGCTGCTCATAAAAAACAGACATATCAAAATCGGCGTGTTTTTTTTTGTTAAAACTCTCATTATTAGCATATTAGGGTTAATACAAAATGGTCATTGTAAAAGTATGCAAAAAATCACAGAGATTTACATTTTGAAATAAAAAAGTAGCTAACAAAAAAATCAATTACTTGTTATACAGAGAAATATATTTTTGAGAGGCTCTCAAAAAGTAGTAAGAAATTAGATTTTTTGGCGAATAATTCCGGATAAGACACGGTTTTATGGGGGGGCTGGGTGTGATAATTGCCTCTGTCGCTAAATTGTCCTGTTTTGATTTTTCAAAAAAAAGTTGTAATTTGCGACTAATAATTTTAATAAATTGTCTATGAGTTATAAGAATATCATCAATGCAAGTGAAACATGAGTCAATTACGAATTACGAATTACGAAAACCAACAATCACTATACGCACAAATAGTATGCACTAAAAACAACTGCGTCAGCAATAATTGACAATTAACAATTAACAATTGACAATTAACAACCGCGTCAGCAATAATTCTACATTCTAAATTCTACATTCTAAATTCCAATCCGCGTCAGCCTAATTGACAATTGACAATTAACAATTGACAATTGACATCAGACTTCCTGACGGACAGTGCCTGCTTTCATCACCATTTCTTCAAATTTGTCACGCGGAACTGCGGCTTTGTTTCTGGTCTTTGTGCGGTAGTTGTAGATTGTGCTTAGCGAGTAGCGAAGAAAACTTGCTATCTTGACACTGTCGGTAATTCCCAGACGGATAAGGGCAAATACACGTAGCTCGGTGTTGAGCCGCTCGTCCTTTTTTACGATAATTTTTTCTTCCGACACAAGCAACGCGTTGAAATCATCTATAAATGTGGGATATAACGATAGAAAAATTGTGTCGAAAGTGGCGTAAAGTTTTTCGCGTTCGTCATCAGCAAACGTTGTATCTCTCAATACTTTAGAGAGTGCCTCGTGCTGACGGCTTACAACTAATTTGTTTAACCCCTTGCGGTATTCTTCCATCTTGTCAATGTAAGCTGAACATAAATCGAAGAACTGTGCTATGTATATCTCTTTCACTTGATTTGCTTCCATTAAACTTATATTTGTCCTGTGCTGCTTTTCGTTTGCTTCCGAAAGATTTTGATTTAGTTCCTGCAAATTCACATTGATAGCGATGATTTCCTTTCTCGTTTTTGAAAGATATTTTAACTGCTTTATCACATAGACAATGGCTGCAATGAGAAGTAACGACAAAAAACTTATAATAATGGTGGACTTCTTCAACTGACTTTTTTCTCTTAATTCTTTCTTCACATAAGCCTCGTCTATAATAGCATAAATGGAATAAAGTTCAATGGTGCGGAACTTGACATTGCAAAACACAATGTCATCTACGGCAATCCTCAAATATTTGTAGGCATAGTCGTATTCTTCCTGCTCATAACAGAGAAGCGCAAGACGTTGCATAGAGGCATTGTCCTTGCTTGAATTTTTAATATCTGCAATAGATGAAAGCATTAGGTGTTTTTTCTCCTGCTCAATATTTCCCTGCCACCTGTATATAACGCTCAATAAATAGCTGACAAGACCGTATTGTGGGTCAATATCGGAAATGTCCTGAAAAATATTGGAAAGACATATACTTGCCGTATCCGATCGCCCTGTGTACATCAGCTTTTCTGCATAAATAATCCTGTACTGCAATGAATTTTTGTCAAGTACAAGCAGGGTGGAGTCCCTGTAACTTTCGTTTATACTAAAATAATTATGCTGATTGTTGCTCTGTGCATAGTAATTGTAAAAATGACTTTGCGACTGATAGTATAGTGGCAGACACCGCCTTCCGTCAATGCTGTTAAGTATATTTTGTGCTTCAAGGTACATTCCTGCACTTGAATACAATTGGGACAGATACAATAATGTTTCTGTCATCTTCACCGTATCTTTACATTCGTCCGCAATCAGCACATTTTGCCGAATGTAATAAATCGCACTGTCGATAATATATTTCTTATACTCCTCATACAGTTTTTGATTGATGTCAAATATTTGCTCGTGCGACAGATTGGGAAGACTTAACATTCGTTTGATTTCCAATAATCTGCTCTCCTTTTGACTGTCGTAGTATTCCCTTTTTTTTATAAACTCGTCTAACGTGTTTCTTAATTGGGGATAGGCGTAGAGAGTGGAACAGAGTGAGATGACAATAAGGATAAACAATTTCTTCATAGCTGATTTTTGATTATTTTACAACAGTGACAGTGCCTGTCTTTTCAAACATTTGCTCGCCCTTCTTGAAACTGATACGGTAAAAGTAATTGCTTGGCGAGGCTGAATTTCCATCCCAACCGATTTCGGGATTGTTGGATTTGAATACGAGCTTGCCTGTAATATCGTAAATACGGAAGTCGTAATCTTCTATTCCGTTGAGTCGTCCTACAGGTTTATAGATCTTCGTTAGACCGTTCGGGACGAAGCCTGTGGGCATGAAGACTTCGGGCATATCAGCTGTTTCGAGGGTTATTATGTTGGAGCGGGAAGTGGCGGGAGTGGTGTCTGTGAGGGTTGTCGCTTTGACGGCTTCAACGAAGTACTTCTGCCCTATTGCGCTCTCTATTGAAGTAACTTTCAGGTCGTAGTTTCCTGCCTGCGGAACGCTGTCAATCAAAATTTCGTCAAGTGTGAAAATACGATATGTCTTTACCCCACTCGACCAATCTTCGTAAACATTCCACGAAAGACGGAAAGTATTTTCGCCCGCCACAACTGCCTTTAACAGCATTGTAGTATGTACTTCGCTTTTGTGTGCTGCCCGCCCACACGTATCACTGATAATTCCGTAATAGGAATATTTTGTTGTGGAAGCGTTTGTTGTGTTGTCAGTCCAGACATTCGGCACAGTTTTCCAACTTATTTTTTTCTCAAACGTGCTGTTGTCGCTGCTGCGATATAAATCGACACTACCAAACGGAATTGCAGTATCAACGACAGGCAGTATATCAACAGTGCCGTCTTCGTTTACCGATACGCTTGTGATATGCAGCTCTCGCGGTATGGGTGGCGGCAAAACGGAAAATGAGTCGATATATGCAGATGCGGAAATGCCTGTCGCCGAATTGAGTGTTTTGACTTTAAAGGCGACGTAAGAAACTGCGTCTGTCGAAGAAAGGGAAAAGGTGTAATTTAGCGAATAAGGTACTTCAGCCACCTGCTCAAATTTTCCGTCTTGCCTCAATCCGTACAGTAGCAATTTGTCGGAAGCTAAAACGGAGCTTCCAGCAGCTGCATATTTTATCGTCACTTTATCTTCACAACCCTGATAAATAACGTCTGTAGCGGAAACAAAAAGTCCGTCCGAAATACTGCTTTGATTATTGCAGAGGTCAAAAACTTTCACCTTAAATTCGAGCGCAAGGGCTTCGGTTTTGCCAAGCATGGTGTCAAAGTGGGTATCGTAAGTACGAGCAAATTCCTGCAATAATCCACCGCTTTGCTTCATGACTAAATATCCGTAAGCATCTTTTGAAGTGCTTTTTTTCCATCCGTAATAGACTCTGTTATCCGCACCTGTACTAACACTGTCTAAAGACACAAATTCAGGCGGAAAAGCGTCTTGTACGTATAGTGTTTTCGTGTCTGATATTCCAAGCCATGAGGTATCTGTTATGTTGGGAACGACTGTAGCGTCTGTTATCTTGAGAATACCTGCGATAATACGATATTTAAGACTGTCACCACAAGCATAAACGGAGTCATCTTTGGTGATATAAGTGTCTTTGCTGTTGCCGTAAAAAATGTCAATGTCTTTCCAACCGCCGTCAAAACGCTGTACAATAAAAATAGTGCTGTCCGAAAACCCACTGTTAGACCAACGCAAATGTACTATGCCGTCGTTGCCGTTAGCGTCCGAATATGTGAGCGAAAATAAGTGTGTTGTAGTGTCGGTGGGACGGCTCGCAATCGCAGAAGATATAGCGGTCGCTGCGAAAAATAAAACAACAAGGGCGTACATTTTTGCGCTCTGCCGAATTATGTTTATATGCTTCCGTGTCATTTCTACGTGATTGTTTTGGTTGTTGTTTTTGTTTGCGCGGGCGCGGGGGCGGGCACGGCGCATTGTTTTGGTTGTTGTTTTTGTTTTTGTTTGCGCGGGGGCGGGCGCGGGGCGGGCGCGGCGGGGGGGTATGCGGGGGGTTTGGGGAAGGCTTTTGTCGGTGGGGGTAGGTGGGTGCGCGGGGGGGGGGCGGGGGGGGGGGGGGCGCGGGCGCTTTGTTTTGGTTGTTGTTTTTGTTTGTGTTTGCGCGGCGCGGGCGCGGCGCGGGCGTGGGCGCGGCGCATTGTTTTGGTTGTTGTTTTTGTTTTTGTTTGCG
>JAISPZ010000003.1 GCA_031274555.1 Bacteroidales bacterium
TGCATTTTTTTTGTCGAAAAACAGCATATCAACCCCTCGTTTCCCAGAATATTCGCAAAAAAAAACTTTGGAAATATTTTTCTACTCTCAAAATAATTTGCTTGCGGATTTAAGGATAAGTATAAAGTTGCTTTTGGAAAGGCAAATGGAGGTGCGGTAGCAAACAAGCAAATGATAGGACAACCATTTATCGCTTATCCAAATGAGGTGTTATCAGAAACGTATTTATTTGCAGGTGACTTTGAAACGTTGAAAGAAGCAGAAAATTTAAAATCGTATATATGTACAAAATTTTATCGCTTTATGATTTATTTAGGTAATCCTAAGCATAATTTTACACAAGAAACATATCGTTTTGTTCCTATTCAAGACTTTTCACAATCTTGGACAGACGAGAAACTCTACAAAAAATATGGCTTAACTCCCGACGAAATCGCTTTTATCGAAAGTATGATACGCCCAATGGAGATAGGAGGACAAGACAATGAATAAAAACTTTTTTCCGCTTCGTCCGAAAGCAACTCCAACTATTTACGCTTATGAGTTGGTAGGCGTTGCAACGCATAAAGGACTATTAAAGATTGGTTATACCGACCGCGATGCGAAAACACGTGTTGCAGAACAACTGAAAACGAGCAAAGTGCAATACCGTATCGTACTCGAACAATCGGCAATCCGTAGCGATGGAAGTAGTTTTACCGACCATGAGGTTCATCATTTGCTAAAACATAAAGGCATTGTAAATAAAGAGGGCGAGTGGTTTAGGTGTACGGTAAAAGATGTTGAAAATGCCATTTACGCCATCAGCACAAGACAAAATTTTTCATTGCGTAGTAACAATTTTCAAATGCGCCCAGAACAAACGGAAGCCGTCGAAAAAACATTTCAATATTTTTTGCAACAGGCGAAAGAGAAAGCAAGTCAAACGTCACACTTTCTTTGGAATTGCAAAATGCGTTTTGGCAAAACGTTTGCTACGTATCAGTTGGCAAAGAAAATGGGATGGAAAAAGGTTTTGGTTCTCACATTCAAACCTGCCGTAGAAAGTGCGTGGGAAGAAGACTTGAATACGCACATTGATTTTGATGGTTGGCAATTTGTTTCAAAAAATTCTTTGCAACGTGGTTTTGTAGAAGTAGATAAAACAAAACCGCTCGTTTGTTTTGGCTCATTTCAAGACTTTCTTGGAACAAAAAATGGTTGTATCAAACCCAAAAACGAATGGATACATCAAACAAAATGGGACTGTATCATTTTGGACGAATATCATTACGGGGCTTGGCATGAGGATACCAAATCTTTTATCGGTGCAAAAGAAGCAGAAACAGATTTTATTGAAGATTACGAAAATAAACCGATAGAATTTGATGAGCATATTTCCCCATTAAAAACAGCACATTATCTCTATCTATCTGGTACCCCTTTTCGTGCCATTGCAACAGGCGAATTTATAGAAGACCAAATTTACAATTGGACGTATTCCGATGAACAGCGAGCGAAAATGGCGTGGCACGCTACGAAAAAATTCCCAATAAATCCGTACAAAGCACTCCCACGTATGGTGATGCTCACTTACAAACTGCCCGATTACATTAAACAAATTGCAGAACAAGGCGAATTTGATGAGTTCGACTTAAATGCTTTTTTTGAGGCAAAGGGCGAGAGAGAAAAAGCAACATTTATCTACGAAAGTGAAGTGCAAAAATGGCTTAATATCATCAGAGGCACGCTCAAAGAAACAACTATCGATAATCTCAAACTTGGCGCACAAAAACCGCCTTTCCCGTTCTCCGATAGTCGATTGTTAGAAATTCTAGCCCACACCTTGTGGTATATGCCTAATGTGGCTTCGTGTTATGCTATGGCAAACTTACTGAGAAAACGAAACAATACTTTTTATCACGATTACGAAATCATTGTTGCCGCAGGTACACAGGCAGGCATAGGATTGGAAGCACTTCCGCCAGTGTTTAGAGCGATGGATAATCCGTTAAAAACCAAAACCATCACGCTTACTTGTGGCAAACTCACTACGGGTGTCACTATTCGTCCTTGGACTGGCATTTTTATGTTACGCAATTTAACAAGTCCAGAAACATATTTTCAATCTGCTTTTCGTGTGCAGTCGCCTTGGACTATTAAAAATCTAGACGGCAAATCGCCTAACGAGGAAGAAATTTTGAAGCAAGAATGTTATGTGTTCGATTTCGCACCCAATCGCGCTTTACGACAGATTGCAGACTATGCGTGTCATTTGGATGTAAGCGACGTTAGTCCCGAAAAGAAAGTTGCGGACTTTATTCAATTTTTACCCGTCTTGTCGTATGATGGAAGTAAGATGATAGAAATTGATGCAGGTGGAATTTTAGATATGGCAATGGCTGGAACAACCGCCACTTTACTTGCTCGCCGTTGGGAAAGTGCGCTACTCGTGAATGTGGATAACGCCACCTTGCAACGAATTATGAATGATGAAAAAGCACTTAAAGCCATTATGAATATTGAAGGGTTTCGTGCTTTAGGAAATAAGGTATTGGAAACAATCGTCAATAAATCCTATAAAATCAACAAACTTAAAAAGAAAGCAGGCGAGGAAGAACTTACAAAAAAAGAAAAAGTAGAACTTACCGAAGAAGAAAAGCAGTACAAAAGTCTGCGCAAACAAGTGCAGGAGAAACTTATTAAGTTTGCTACGCGCATTCCGATTTTTATGTATCTCACCGATTATCGTGAGCACACGTTGAAAGATGTTATCACACAGTTAGAGCCTGGGCTTTTCAAAAAGGTAACAGGTTTAACAGTGAGTGATTTTGAATTGTTGGTTAGTTTGGGCGTGTTCAACAGCGCACTTATGAACGATGCGGTGTATAAATTCAAACGCTACGAAGATGCCTCTTTGGGATATGTTGGCATCAATAAACACCAAGGCGAGAGCATTGGGCTATACGATACTGTTCTTAGAAAAGGATTATAAGATTGAAAATAAATTTTTGGAGTTTGTTAAATCTAATAAAAGTGTAAACTCTGATTATACAATAAAAAAAACTGTGTCGCCCTGAAACAAATTCAGGGCGACACAGTTTTGCTTTGACGTTTAAGTATGCCTGTAAAGTGTGAAACTATTTTGCTACTTCAACCCAAGTGAATGAGACTTCTTCGTCTGGTTCGCCGCCGTATAACTTCGTTTCTTTGGTCGGATAACCGTCTGCATCTTTTACATAAGAATAATCTGCTTGAACATCAAGATGTTGCCATTTACTTGTTTTACCCAAATCGCTGCTCGGCTTTCCGAAAAGTCCTGTTTCCATTAGCCAACGACTTGGGCAAATACCCTCGCTCCACATAGTGTAAATGCCTCCAACGTTTTTATCGCCCCAAAAGGTTTGGTCTTTGGTTTGCTTTACGCCATCGCTGTAGCGTGTCCAAGCGGTAACGTTGCCATTTGCAACTGTAATTTCGCTACGATTGTCACCGTTTCTATCAACATCAACAATATAATTGTCGTTGTTGTAAGTGTAAGTCCAAGTGTCCCACTCATCACCAAAAGAACTTGCGTAGCCATTGCTACCAATAGTAATGGTGTAGAAGTCTTTTTCTTCTGTGTCGGGATGTTCAATACGTTTTACAGTAATAGTACTGCCATCGTAGTAAAAGTTGTAGGTGGTGTTGTACTCATTTCCTTCGCCTGTTTCCGCACGATATACTTTCGTTACCTTGCCCTCGGCGTTGCGCGTGTAGGTGTAGGTGTTAGTCCAACCATAACTTTCCGAAGAATAGGTTGCGATTTTCTTTGTTTTCGTGTCTTCCTTTTTTTTCTCGCAGGAAGTAAGACAAACAGAGAATAGAAGCCCTGTAAGGGCTAAAAATAACATTGATTTTTTCATAGTTATAAAATTTAATGATTAATGGTTATTATTTTTTATTGATAATTTATGTATCTCGTTTTTAATTGCCCGCTAAATTTAATTGCCCGCTAAAACTATAAGTGCCAACCCTGCAATAAAGCAAATAAACATTATAGTTAAAAACAAATTTGCACCTTTTTTAGCTCCCTTAAATTCTTTCCAGATAAAAACGCCCCAAAATGCGGCAATCATGGGTGCACCTTGACCGAGTGCGTAGGAAATTGCTGCACCTGCCTTGCCCGCAGCAATATAGCTAAGTGCCGTGCCGAGTGCCCATATAACGCCACCCAAAATACCTACCCAATGCCATTTGAATTTGCCTGTGAAGTATGATTTGTAGCTTACCGGCTCGCCAACAAATGGTTTCTTCATCACGATTGTATTGACAATAAAATTGCTTGCAAAGATACCAACCGCGAAAATAAAGAACGCTGTGTAAGGCGTAGCAAGACCTGCAGCAGGGTTTTCGAGATTTTCAAAATCGACAGCAGCAGCCACAAAACGATAAAACATCGACATCAGAACTCCCGCTATAACGGCAAGAATAAGACCTTTTGAGCCTGTCTTCTGCTCTTTGTGCGGCACTTTTCCTGCGGCAATACCATTAACTATAATTGCAATCGCAACAAGTGCCACGCCGATAAAGAGTGTGACAGGGTCGCCTTTTGGTGTGGCAATGTAATTGATAATAACACCAAGTACCATTGCAATACCTACTCCTACGGGAAATGCTACCGCAAGACCTGCAAGAGAAACCGACGCTGCAAGAAGAATGTTTGAAATGTTAAAGATAACGCCACCTGTAAAGGCACTCCAAAATTTGGACATTTCAATTTGACACAGGTCGGTTAGAAAACTTCTACCCTCGCAACCATAACTGCCAAGTGTGAAGCCAAGGATAATGGAAAAGAGCAAAATGCCAATTACATAATCCCAATAAAACAATTCGTAACGCCATGTTTTTCCCGCCATTTTTTGTGTGTTTCCCCATGACCCCCAACAGAGCATAGTGATAAAACAAAGCACAACTGCGAGTGCGTAATTTTGTACAATAAACATAATTTTATAGTTTTAAGTTTTTATTTAAAGTCGATTTCATTTGTAACAGTCCGTACAAAAGGGAGTTTTTTGAAGATGTTCCATTGTAAACTCGATATTCAAACGGAATATTTTGTGCGTGACAAATTCTGTAAAGTGCGTTTGCAATTTTGTAATTCGTACCGTCATCACTAATTGTTATGTAATAATAGTTTGTAGGTGTAATAAGGGTTGTATCGGTAATCGCGTCAAGCAAAAAAAGTGAATTTGCACGTAATATTTTGCCATTGACACCTTGAACAAGAGCGACTATTTTTGATGTGTCTATCCTGTAAGTGCCACTCGCTGCCGAAATCCATTCTTCTTTCGCGCTATTGGCTGTTATTAAAATAAACGGAGTTTTGCTCTGTAATGCTCTCGCAACTTCATCCGATGAAACAGTATTGTCCCCAATATAAAACACGGCAGGATACTCCGCAGAAGAAGCATAATATCCATCAGGCAAAAAAACGGTAGAAGCAATTCCTGAAAGCAAGGTGTCCCTCGCTGTCATATTCAGCGTATCGGGTAGCACGGCTACTTCTTCGCTCCTATAAGGCACACCGTCAAAACATGAAACAATAAACGGTAATGCTTCCGTCATAGCCGAAGACCAATAACCAGAAGTATGCGCCCCATTGCGCACACGGTATTCGTGCGGAAAGTTTATATTACGAAGTTGCACGTGCAGATTATCGTTTGCTACAAGTAGCTGTTCTTCGTCATCCCCGCAATCGTAGAAATATTTTACTCCTGCATACTGCTGAACTGTCTGTTCGGTAAACATATAGTACGGACAATGCTGCTTATAGTAATCCGTAAGACGTGCCGTACCTGAAAGTCCTTTGCCACCAAAAACTGCTCCCCACTGGTTGTCCCAACCGCTTGCAGACTCTGTCATATACTGCTCGTCTGTCCTGAATGACATGCTAAGCGGAACTGAAACAGAAAAAACTTCGGGATGTTTTGCGGCTAAAATCATTGCGCCAAAACCACCCATAGAATATCCCACAACCGCTCTGTGTTCTCTGTCGGCAACAGTCCGATACAAACTGTCCATTCGAGGAACAAACTCCTTAGTGAACATATCCATATATGGAAATTTTCCGTCATAACGATTTACATAATACGAACGAAATCCCTGCGGCATAATATAAATCATCGGTTGAAGACCTTTGTTATTTTCTAAATTCTCAATCTGTGCCGCAACATTGAGCCACTTGTCGTTCCACGATTTGTGGTCATCCCCAAGACCATGCAACAGATATACGACAGGGTAACGCTTTTGTGGATTTTCCAAATAGTCTTTCGGTAACAGGATTGAGTACTTTACAGGCGTACCGAGAAGCTCACTGCTTATCTGCAAGTCGGTAGTGTAACGAACAAACTTTCCCTGAACAGGATCTTCTTTCTTTCCGTTACACGAAAGAAGAAGAATAAAAGGGAGTGCTAAAATAAAAATTTTATTTTTCTTCATACACTATCATTTCTTTTGCCTCTACAACGAAAGAAGAATTGGGATTTTTAACTTTCAATTTGAGAGTATGTTTGGTGTCAGGTAAATCATACTTGTAAAAAATATCATATTTGCGCTTAATGTAATCGTATGGCATTAGGATATCTTCTACTTTTTTTTCGTCAATATACGCTTCAATTTGGGCGATGTAGTTGTCGCCGAAAGAAGACGCACAAACTTGTGTAATCTGCCCCATCACAACAACTGCCGAACCTGTGAAATTTAGTGTGAGTTCATCGTTAAACTTCTTCTTTAACACTCGTCTTTCGGCTGGCACAATGCCCTCAAATGACTGCTCGTATTGTACCGCCTTTGGCTCTTGAACTGTAACGGTAATACTGCTGTCCGAATAAGCACTGCCGACAACGTCCATAATCAGTTTCATATTGAGTGAGTACATGGTTTTTAACGAAGTCCGCGTATATGGAAAATCAAGGTCTTCCACTTTGTCTATCGCTGGCTTCCACTTGTCAGGGATGGCTTTGTAACCATTGGCTACACCGAGTATTCCTGCTGCTGAAGCGGGGTTGCAATCAGAGTCCTGCCCGCAGCGGGTTGCTATATCCATCGTTTTTTCAAAATCCCCTTCTCCGTAGAGTAGCCCTATTACAACGTATGCGGAATTAAGTGCCGCATCAATATTAAAACCGTTAAAAACGCCTTCGGGACATCCTTTCTCAAAGCCATATTTTTTCTCTATTTCAAACCAGCAGTATTTCCAGTCTTTTGAATTTTCTTTATGTAAACGTATCACATCTTCTATCACTGCACGATATTTTGTTCCTGTCGGAATTGTTTTTAATGCTTCGGACACAATAAGCGGAATATCGTTAGACACAAAGGCGAGTGCGTACATTGCCGAGAGATACACTCCCCCATACCAGCCGTCCCCATAGTTCATAATGTGACCTGTCCTGTCGCAAAACTCCGAAGAAGTATTGGGCATTGCAGGACATATCATACCGATAAAATCGGCTTCTATCTGAAAATCTATATCGTCCGCATGAGGGTTGTTTTTCCAGTGTCCTGAAGCGGGTGGCATAATACCATTGAGGATATTGTAACGCGCCGCTTGATTGGCATGCCATAATTTGTAATCGGCATTCGCAAAAGCCAAAGCAAAACTATCGGCAGGAGCGTTAATACCTACCCTGCCCATCACTTCCGCAAAAGTTATATCCATATATACATCATCATAAAGACCTGGGTCCTCTGCAAAAGTTTCCTTTGCGTAATCATCATACCATATAATCGCTGCACTGTCGTGAATAATGCCTCCTTTGTATTTAAATTCGGTGGGTCCGCCATAAGTGCAGCCTATAGTCTGACCTGCCCATCCGCCTTTTATCTTATCAAACAAAACATCTTTTGTTATTGTTACAGATGTGCCATACGGTAGCGTATTTTGCCTAACGCAACTGCAAAATAACAGGCAAAAAGTCGCAATGGTAATATTAGATATTCGAATAAAATTCATTATGATTTTCATTTTCACTATAATACATTATATCATTAATACGCAGTAAATACTCGGCTTGAGGATTGAGCCACTTTAACACTACTGTATGCTCGCCCTCATTTAGATTGTATTTCCATGCAGGTTCTAATTTTCGTTCTGTGTTCTTCATCGGCATTCTGGAAGTATGGTCAAGTGTGCCGTCTATCCACACTTCAATCTGTGCTACGTAATCATCGTTTGGCTCTGCAAGACCAAAAACTTCCGAGCCGATATGACGTATAGATACACGCTGCGCATAGTCGGCAGTGATGCTTTTTGTCTTTACAAGATTTCCCCAGATAACAAAGCCATTGCCATTGAATGAAAAAGTATATTCGTCTTTCATCCATGTATCTTTGCGGTCGCGGTAGAGTGGATAAGTGTTTGTGAAATTTTGTTCAAGGGGCAGTATTTCGGCTTTGCGCACAGGAATTTTTATATTGTTTTCGCTTATTTCCGCACCTGCTTTCTGTGCTATAAGCAGTGCCTGTTCGTAACTCCAGCCGTATGCTTTTTGGAGTGACATATCAGTACCTTCAAAATTGAGTTCTTCAATTTCTTTAAGTGGATTAAGCCAAAAAGCGGGTATATTGGAGTAACCAAGCATAACGCCAAGCACACCACCGACTGTGGATGGATTGCAGTCAGAATCTTGACCACAGCGGGTGGCGATAGAAATGGATTTTGAAAAGTCACCCTTACCGTAAAGTAGCCCTATCGCAACATAAGCGGAATTTATTTTTGCGTCAATATTAAAACTTAAAAATACGCCTTTGGGACATCCCACATCCTTATTCCATTTTTTGTGAATTTCAAACCAGCATTTAGTCCAATCGTCAGGATATTCTCTGTGAAGTTTTCTTACATCGTCAATACACTGATAAAACGTACTCTTATTCGGGATTGCCTCCAATGCTGCATCTAACACCTGCGCAGGTGTGTTGTAAATAAAGGCTGCACTGTAAAGTCCTGCAACAAAAGCACCGCCATAAAAGCCGTCTCCGCTATTCATTATATGCCCTACGCGACTTGCAATATCCATCGCTTCGGGGAGCATTGCGGGTGTCATAAGTCCGATAAAGTCGGCTTCTATCTGAAAGTCGAGGTCGTCCGCGTGCGGGTTGTTTTTCCAATGCCCCGAAGCGGGCGGCATAATGCCGTTGCGGATATTGTACCTGCCCGCCTGATTTGCATGCGCCAAATGATATTCGGGCGCAGCAAAACACTGTGCGATTGTGTCGGTAGAAACGTCTATTCCTTTTTTTATAAATGTTTCTAAAAATGTCAAGTCATTATAAATATCGTCAAAAAGACCGGGCTTTTTGTCCCACCAATACTTAACGTAGTGCTCTCCCCACGGGATTGGCTGATAGTCCTGTATTGTTGTGCCTGTAAACTTAAATTCTGTAGGTGCGCCAAAAACAACGCCTATCGTCTGACCTGCCCAGCCGCCTTTTATTTTGTCTTGCAGTTGCTCTTTTGACAAAACAACTTCTTTGTCGTCCACCAACCTGCAGCCGAAAAGTGCCACAGAACAACAAGCTATAAAAAAAACTTTTTTCAGTATCATAATTCTACATTCTTAATTCTCTTCATACACGCTTAATTCTGTGATTGATGTAAATGCGGACAGTCCTTTTGTCGCTTTATTCCAATGACTTTGCACTTTGGTATCAACGAGAATACGTATGGCGTTCGTTTCTACGGTTGCAAATTCAAAGACAAATTCCACAAAATGAGGTTGAAAAAACACAATATCTGTCTTGGGCAGAGCGGGCGTAGAGGTGTAGTTGCCTACGTCTTTCCACTTTCCATTTTTATCTAAATACTGGATATTGAGTGACGAAAACCACCCGCCAAATTCTTCCATACAGCCTGCATGGAGTGCCACACTGTTTATCTTTTTCGGCGTTTTCCAATAGTAGCCAAAGTAGTCTATCTTTGGAATGTCGGCGTGAGCGGCGAGCGAATAAAACACTGAACCTGTGCCATTTAAAATACCGTCGTTTATCACATTAACGCTGTCGGCATACATCGGTTTACCGAATGTTATCCAACTTTTGAAAAGCACATCTTTATTTACTTTACTAACGTTGGTGATAATGCTGTCGGCAAGCGGCGCAATGTTGGGCGTACGAACGATGACTTCAAAATTCTTTTTGATAGTTTTTTTGCCGTCAATCAATGATAAGGTGATGGGATATTTTCCTGCTTTAGTGGGAGTTCCATAGATGTTGCCATGCCCCCAACTGAGTCCCTCAGGAAACGTTGATTTTTTGTCTATCGTCTGACCCCACGTATAATCTTTATTGGTAACGCAACTGAAATAATAATCGACAGGGACACCTACTTCCAAGCGAGGCATCGGTCCTATACAAAATTCTAAAGGAGGGTTAAACGTCGCTTTTGTGTTTATGACAAGTTTGTTTCCTGAAACTTTTCCGCCGCATTGTTCCACTACTTTTATTGCTTGCTCAACCGTGCGATTTATCATATCTTTAATGGAGGCATCTGGCATGTCATGACGTGTGATGTTTATATATCTGTCATTAAACGGCTCTGTCCATCCCTCTACGGGTTTTGTAAGCACATCGGGAAATGAGGCTGCCCCATACATCACGCCAAGTATTCCGCCTACTGTGGCTGTTTGGTTGTCGGCATCAAAACCCATTGCGCATCCTAAGTCCATCGTGCGCTGAAAATCGCCTTTTCCGTAGAGCATTGACAGGATACCACAAGCACCGTTAAGGTTTGCATTCCAAATTGTCTTTGTCATTTCCGGTTCATTCACATAATATTTTTCTGCCATTTCCTGACGTGCCTTGACCCAATCGTCAGGATATTTGTCGTAAAGGGCTATCATTTCGCGAACTGTCTGCGCGTAGCGGTCGCCATTGGGAAGATACGCAAGAGCGTTCGTAATAAGTTTGCGAATATCTTTTTCAAAAAAAGCATTGGCGTACATCACTCCGTAATGGATTGTTGGGGATATAGCCCAGTCATCGCTTGTAATGCGAGCAGCCCACGCTGATTTGCCTGCTGCGTAAGATAACATTCCCGGAGCGGTATAACCCCAAATTTCGTTTATAAGCTGCGGGTCTATCTGAAACCAGTGTGGATTGTAACGTTTGTCGCCCGTAAACGGCGGAGTGAAACCATGATGCATCAAGCCGAGTGCTGCTCGGTTTGCAAGCCATACCCTGTCGCGAATATGATACATCCAGCCCTCGCGCATTTGTTCATAAGTCGGCTCTATGCCGTACTTTTCCATAAGCATAAGGTAGATGTATTCGATGTCGGTGTCGTCATCCGAAAAAGCACCGTTATACTTTTTGAGTTTGTCGATGTTTTTTCTGTAACCGTAAGGAAAATCTTTCTCGTCGCCGGGGTTGTCAATATATTTATTTTCGTGCGGAAGTCCGTAAATATTGCCTACCATTTGACCTATCCACGCACCTGCAATTTTGTCGTGAAGCTCGTTAAGAGAAAGACTTTTTTGCTGCGCCATAGCGCACGACTGCGCCACAGCACACGACAAGCAAAATATAAAACTTGTAAGAAATATTTTTGTTTTCATATCTAATTATTTTTAATAGCCCGGGTTTTGCACCAAATTCGGATTTACGCGAATACGGCGAGTAGGCAGTGGATATAATTTTTTTGCCGGGGAGCTTGACGGTTTAGCCCACCACTTATCACCCCAACGTCCAAAGCGAATTAAGTCTTGCCTGCGCCATCCTTCCCAAGCTAATTCTATTCCACGTTCTTTTAGCAGAGTTTCTTCATCCAAAGTCGAAAATGGCTGCAGTCCTGCGCGAGTTCTTATTAAGGCAAAGTCTGCCAGATTAATTGCAGCCGACACACCTTTGCCCTGTCGTATCAATGCTTCGGCGTACATGTACAGTACATCTGCGTAGCGGAAGACGGCATAGTCATTGCTCATGCCTTGCTGGTCGCTTGTGAGCACATCAGGTTGATATGTCCATTTCCATAGTTTCGCGCCATCGGTTTGAGCACGTCCACTAAGATATTTCGCCTCATCAAATACTCCATTTATAATGTAACCAGAAACAGGCTGCCCGCTACTGTTATATTGTTGTCCATAGAGCCATGTAGCCGCCAAACGCACGTCAGCAGTATCATACAATTCAAAAAAGTCAGGCTGACAGACAAAGCCGTTCCAAACAGTGGCAGGAATATTAAATTTTTCGGCATTAACGGCATCAAGTGCCATCATAAAAATAACAAATGAACTATGGTCCGTTTGAGTATATACATTATCGTAAGGAATTACAAAAATATTTTCACGCGAAGTTTCATTAACTACTTCAAAGTTTTTTTTGTAATCGTTTTCTATATGATATTTGCCAGACTCAATAACTCTTAAACACGCTTCTTCTGCCTTGTCGTACATCGGTGTTCCGACCCATTCTTCGGCATTAAGATATATCTTTGCAAGCAGTGTGTAGGCTGCCCCTTGTGTCGTTCTTCCATAATTGGCAGAACTTGGGATGTCATCCAAATCATCTTTGCTGTCTTCTATTTCCGAAATAATAAAATCAAAAATAAAGGCACGGTCTTTTTGCGGAGGATATGATTTGTCGTCGGGATCTGTTGAAAAAGGAATATTGCCCCACGCATCCATCGCACAAAAATAATAAAACGCCCGCAACACTCTTATTTCCGAAATAATTTTTCCTTTTTCGGCGAATTGTATAGAAGTGTCAGACATCTTTTTTATCACATCGTTGCAAGCGGCAATTCCATCAAAACAAAAATCCCACCCTCGCTCAATTAGAGTATTGGAAGCGGTGAACGTATGTTGTTGCAATTCGCGATAACGTGGCTCTGTCCAAGCTCCATTGTTGTTAATCGGCACTGCGCACTCGTCCGCAGCCTGAATGTTGAGCGTCCAAAGGCTCTGTTCGGTGCAATAACCCTGCAACGTTTGATAAGCCTTTCCCATATAAAGTTCTACGGCTTTCTTGTCCTGAAAAAACATTTCTTGAGAGATGTCCGAATAGACTTTCTCTTTTAGATTGGTGCAACTGCACAGGACACATAAAGTAAGTATGATTATATTTCTGTTCATCGTATTAAAATGTTACGTGAGTGCCAAATGTAAATATAGCAGTTCTTGGGTAATAACTTGTACTTTCAATGCCCGGGGACAAGCCCGAAAGCGATACTTCTGGATCTATACCTTTATAATTCGTAACACAGAGAATATTCTGCGCAGCAAAATAAAGTCGCAAATTTTTAATCAATCGTTTATTGATATTAAATGTGTAGCCCAACGAAATATTATCAATCTTCATATAAGTTGCGTCTTCAATATATTTTGAAGAATATTGGGGATTTCCTGTAAACGTAGGATCATCAAGCCATGAAGCCAGTATGTTTTGCAAACCGAGCGAAGTTATATTTTCGTAGTCCCCACGATAGCGGTTAAAAATTTTACCTCCAATAGAGGCACGAAGCATAATATTAAAATCAAATCCATAAAATTCTACAGTGTTACTCCATCCCAAAGTAACGTCTGGATAAGCACTGCCTGCATAAGAAAATCCTGTTGAAATAAGTTCTAAAATATCCTCTCCGTTTGCATCTACTCCAACCCAAGTGGGTGCGTAAAAAGAGCCTATCGACTGTCCGTCTATCAATCTCTGACAATATACGCCCATAGGAGTGTTAAGCCACCCAACGTCTGAATTTGCATTTTGAAGTTTTTCGTCAGTAAATTTTATCATTTTATTTTTGTTGTGCGCTAATGTTAAACTCGAAGTCCATTGCACTTTTTTTGTTTTAACAGGGACACCCGTAATCATTACTTCTATCCCTTGATTGGTGAGAGTCCCAAGGTTTGCAAAAAGTTCATTTACCAGATATGGAGGCACAGTAACATCATACCAATAGAGCAGGTCGCTCGTAGTACGTCTGTAATAGTCTATCGTTCCACTTAGTCGATTATCTAAAAATGAAAAATCAACTCCGACATTCCATTCTGACTTTTTTTCCCATCGCAAGTCGGGATTGGGATTTGTTTTTGGGGAATATGTATTAACCCAGCGTCCATTATTATAAACATAACCCTCCGCACGCATTAGGAGTAACGAGAGATAATTGCCGAAATCCTGATTGCCTGTAACACCATATCCTGCACGAAGTTTAAGGTCGTTAATCCATTTTACATCGCGCATAAATTTTTCGCGATGTATTCGCCACCCCGCGCTAACAGCGGGAAACCAACCCCATTTATGATTGTCCCCAAAACGCGAAGAACCATCTCTGCGAATAGAAGCCGAAAAGAGATAGCGTTCGTCGTAATTATACATCACACGTCCGAAAAAAGCGATATACCTGTTGCTCTCTTTGTACGAAGACATTCCGCCATGCCCTTCTGCAAGTGCACGTCCTGCCCCTACATTGTTTGTAAGCCATATGTCAAAATCATAGCCCTGATTGAACATGGATGAACCTTGCGATGTAGATTGCAAAAAAGTATAACCTGCTACGGCTTGCAATGCGTGGTCACCAAAATTACGCTGATACTGCAAGGTGCTTTCATATTGCAATTCGTTCCAATAATCATTGGTTATTTCGGCTTCGCCATCGACTCCAACAATGCTTGGATAGAAACTTGTGCGATATACTCGTGCTTCGTAACGCTCCTGTTGATACGATAACATATTGTCCCACTTTAATCCCTCTACAGGTAATATATTTAATGTGGCACGTCCGTTAAAACCGAGATTGTCGGAAGCACTGTTGGCTATCCTCTCATTAAGCATTGCCACAGGATTAAAGTAGTCCATTGCTTCTATGGTGTAGTAGCCACCATACTTTTTGTTTGCTGCGTCATAAACAGGCTCGGTTGGATTGTGTATAAACGCTTGACGAAAAACGTCTGTGTTAGCGGGCGTATATCTGCGTATATTTACTGTAGCATTGTAATCCAAATCAAGCCAACCGCCCAGAATTGATTGGTGAATATTTGTTTTTAGGAGATATTTTGCTGCTTCGTTTTTTTTCTGTAACCCTTGATTTTGCTCGACATTAAGCACTGTTCGATGTGAAAAAACTTTTGAACCTCCTGAAATTGAGAGGGAGTGTTTATGGCTGATTGGTGTGCGAGTTACCTCATCAAACCAATCTGTTTCACTTCCGTAGAGAGAGCCTGCGGCTGCAGGCTTGTAGGTTTCTATCGCATATTTAAACTGTTCGGCAGTCATATTTTGAGCGCGACCTGTTATCGTTTGAACACTTATCTGCCCTTCGTATTCTACTTGCGTAACGCCCTCGCGGGCGCGTTTAGTGGTGATAATAATTACGCCATTAGTGCCGCGCGTGCCGTAGATTGCCGCTGCCGAACCGTCTTTGAGTACGTCTATGCTTTCTACTTCCTGAAAGTTGATGTTGCGCATATCAGCTCCTGCTATGCCGTCAATAATTATCAGAGGCTGTTGCCCTGCAACAAGTGTATTCATTCCGCGTAAAAGGATTTCGTACTGTGCGTTAGGGTCGCCACCACTTGGATTTATGACGGTAAGCCCTGCAACTTTACCTTGCAGCAATCCCGCCGCGTGTGTGAAAGTGCCTTTGTTGAGGTCGTCTGCTTTAAGTGAAGCGATAGATCCTGTAACTTCTTTTTTTGTCGTTGTACCGTAGCCCACCGCGACAACGGCATCTAACATTTTTACGTCTGCTTTAAGTGCTACATCTAATTTTTCCTGTCCTGTGCAGGTCTGTTCGAGAGTTTGATAGCCTATAAATGAAAATACCAACACTGCGTTTTGCTTGATATTTTCTATTGTGTATTTTCCGTTCACATCGCTTGTAGTACCATACGAAGTGCCTTTTACTCTTATGGAAGCACCTGTGAGGGCTTCACCTGTAGTTGCATCCGTAATAGTTCCCGTTACGGTTGCGGTTTGTGCAGTTGTTACGGTTGCGGTTTGTGCAGTTGCCGACTGCACGGTTATTCCTGCAAGGATAAATATGAGGATTGTTGTAATTTTACGCATGACAATTATAGTTTATAAAAACAGCTCATTTCTGTACGGTATGGATGACATTGCACCTGCTCTTGTTACTGTGATACCTGCCGCTTTATTGGCAAATTTTACCGCCTCTAACAGGGATTTTCCCTCCGACAGTGCGACACATAGTGCTCCGCAGAAAGTATCACCAGCGGCTGTGGTATCTACTGCCTTTATTTTTTCGACAGGAACTTCATAAAAATTTTCACCCTCTTTAATTAATGCGCCCTCTGAACCCAATGTTACAATTACGTTCTCAATCCCTTTGTCGCTTATCATTTTGGCAGCTCGACGAGCCGTATCCCAACCATCTATTTTTACTCCTGAAAGTACTTCTGCTTCGGTTTTGTTTGGAACAATAATACTCACACATTTCAAAAAACTGTCAGACAAAAAAGCAGCGGGAGCGGGATTAAGTATTACCTGTACTCCTTTTTCAAATGCAAATTTTGCCGCATATTCCAGTGTATTAACAGGGACTTCAAGCTGCATTAGCAATACGCCTGCACATTCTATCAGAGAACGTGCCTTGTCAATATCGGCAGGGCTTAACGTACCGTTTGCGCCAGAAGCAACCACAATACAGTTTTCACCGTTTTCGTCCACCATAATAAGTGCAACACCAGATGGATTATTTGCATCTGAAAAAACATAATCTGTATGTATGTTTTCCTGATTAAACATTTCTATTGACTGCTTCCCGAATAAATCATTTCCTGTTTTTGTGATAAAAGAAACATCTCCGCCAAGTCGCGCAATAGTTACTGCCTGATTTGCTCCTTTTCCACCCGGGTTCATCATAAAATTTCCGCCTAATACGGTTTCTCCGGGCACAGGCAATCTGTCGGCTTTTACAACCATATCAGTATTACTGCTACCTACAACTACGATTTTTTTTGAGTTCATTTATGTCATTTTTGAAGAGTTTAAAAACTCTGTTTTTTAAAATAGTACAAATATAAATCATAAATGGCGACAAATAAAAAGATAAAATTTCATAAAAAAGATATTTATAAAATGATATTTTTTTGTGTTTTAATGTTTAATATATTGATGTACATGGTTTTTATTACTGTAATTTTATGTATTTTTGTATAAATATAACTTTATGTCAAAACTTAATTCATTAGTATCACTTGTTCACTCATTAAGCAAGTCGGAACGAAAAAAAATTTCAACGTTGATTGAATATAAAAACAAGGCACCTGACTATGTTTGTCTTTTCAAACTTATCGAAAAAGATTTGTTTTCTGACGTTGCAGAGATAAAAAGACAGTTCAAAAAACATAATCCGAATGCTGCCCTGAATGTAACTGTAAATTATTTACTTGATGTTTTGCTCAACATCCTTATAACTCTTCGGAAAGAACAGGACAGTAATTTCTCACTTTTTAATATGTTGCTCCAGGCAAAGATACTATATGAAAAATCTATTTACAAAGAATGTTTTGCTTTTCTTAATAAAGTGAAAGCCCATGCAACATATTTTGAAAATTATGCAATATTGTTTATAGCACAAAAAATGGAAATGGAGTATCTTCTGGGTTTGGATTTTCCGAAAATAACGGAAAATGAATTTTTAAAAAGATATTCAAAAATAAGGGATACGCTTGGCAAGATAAGGAAGATAAATGAACACACATTTCTTTTTGAACTCTTGCGGCATCGTATTATCAATAGTGGGTATCATAAGCAAAAACAGGATTTTACCGATTTAACCGTAAGCGAAATAAGTATTGTGTCCAATTCGGAATTTAATAATTTTGAAATAGAAAAAAATCATAAACTGTTTCAATCAAATTATCTTATGAATGCGGGGGATTACAAGTCGGCACTGAATTCACTGTATGAGCTTAATGATATTTTTGAAAAGAATATGCATTTGCTTAGCAACCCTCCGATATACTATCTTAGCACTATTGAAGGGGTACTTGAAAGTTTGAGGACAATACGCGATTATAAGACGATGGATTATTTTGTTGAAAAACTGCGTGCCATTAAAAGTTCGTCCAATCACTTTAAACTGCAAGTGCTTTGTGCGGTATTTTTATATAAATTATTTCCGCTTATTGACTGCAAACGCTTTGCCGAAGCGAGGCAGTTGCTCGATGAGTACAGAGTCCCTCTTATAGAAAAATCAAATCAACTTGTTTTGGCACGCCATTTCAAATTGATGATATACGAGGCAATTGTGTATTTCGGAAATGGCGAATATGAAAAGGCGAAAAAAATATTCTTTCGTGTTTTTTATAGTGGAAAAAATTCTATTTCTTTGTTGCATTACAGGGCTGCACGTTTGCTTTATTTAATTTCGCTCTATGAGTTGGGAAAATTTGAAGATATTGATGTGGAGATAAATTCCATACGTAAGGATTTTGGAAAAAACATCTATCAAACGGAACGTCTTCTGCTCAAATTTGTCGCAAAAGCGTCTGTGGGGCGCAATTATGAAATCAAAATGGACTCTCGACACAAGAGTAAAAACGAAATGCAGCTTTTACAGATTTTTGATTTTGAAACATGGGTGGGGACGAAGTTGTTGGGGAGTGCGGGGGCTGCGCGGGGGCGGGCGGAGTGAGTGAGTACGGCTTGTGATTTGTGGTTGATTGTTCGTGATTGGGGGCGGGGGGATGTGTGAGGGATTATTGCTTCGCAATGAATTGAAAATCATTAACTCCTTAATCAACAATTAACAACGTTAATAAGTCGCTCTCGCTCGGCATAGTCCGCGCAAGCGCGTCCTCTGCTCTCGCTTA
>JAISPZ010000090.1 GCA_031274555.1 Bacteroidales bacterium
GATTCATAAAAATAGAAATATTATGCACAGTAAACAAGAGGATTTACTGAATAATCATTTGATATGAAGTGGATTTAATTTTGTAACTTTACATAATCATATACTATACATAAAAGGGATTATGTGTAGCTACACATAATCCCTTAAACACTATTGTTTTAGAAAGTTTCTCTTGTTTTGCAATTCCAAGAAGTATCCACGAAAGAATGTAATCCTTTTCTATTTGCTGGTCACGAACACCAATTTTTCTTGCATTTTGCTGTATTTCGCCTGACTTTATCATGTGTAAATGGCAGATTTAATTGTTTCTATTTCTATATTTTGCTGAATATTCCAACGGCTAATTCGTCTGCCAACTTTGGGCAATTCGGTATCAAGGACTACATAAGAAGTCGTTTTGAGTTTTTGTAAATCGTCAAGAATTTCTGTATTAATATCCAGAACTTCTAACAAAAAACCTAATCGTTTTATTACTGCTTGCGAATTAAATTTTTTTACATATTCAAGCAATGTCTTGTACTTTATTTTGTCTTTTGAAATGTAAATTGCCCTTGCTATTTCGACAATTCCACCAGCATTGTTAGGTCTGAATAAACAATCAACAAATGTTTTTTCCAAGTCGGAACAAAGTACTTTATTGAAATCATCAATCCAAATTTTTTTCGTTCCAAAAAAATGTTTTTCGTTGTGATAAATAAACTTAAAAGGAACTTTTTTAATTTTTATTTCAGAGGGACGAATTTGTTTTGAAACAACAATTTGTTCTTTTAATGATGGTTGCGTTATCAGATTATGAATTTGTAAAGCCGAGTAATAACCAATATAATACTCCACATCTTTCACCAAATATTCAGCAATCAAATGCCAATCGGGCATAAATGTTTCGGCATTTTGTTCATAAGGAATAATATAATAAACACCGTCCTTCAACCTCATCAAAAGTCCTCGCTTAGCCATATCACTGAGCAGTTCTCTAATCGCACTCGGTTTGGAATACGGAAGAGCCTTACGCACTAAAGAATAATCAAAGCAAGTTCTATTCTGCCCATTGAAATAAGACAAAAGTTCATTAGACTGTTTTGAAATGTATTTATTTCTCATACGCTTATGATTTATTAACTCAGTTAATTTATCTTTAAGGTGTCAAACATTTGTAATGTTTGTTTCATAGTAGTATTGTCAGGATAAACCTGACTACAATGATACAAAAAATAATTGTAAAAATGAAAGGATTTCCGCTGCAAAGTCGCGAGTAAGCGAGGGCAGAGGACACGCTTGCGCGGACTATGCCGAGCGAGAGCGACTTATTAACGTTGTTAATTGTCAATTATGGCTTACGTACTAACTTATAATCGCCCGCTATCTTTTATAATACTTTTGAAACTTAATACAGCAATCCAAACATCCATAAAGGTATTTTATTTCCAAAACCTGTTTCAATGTCGTCGGCAGCAACATAAGCGTTTTCAACATCTTTTATTTGCCTGTTTGTCTTACTTTTGCCACCTATTTCAAACACATATTTTCTATCTATTGTAAAATCGCCGTTTACAGCTGTATTCACCTGATGATTAACCCTCAATTGGCTTGTAAAAAATGTTTTCCGAATATTTCCTATATCCTCGCGCTGAAATGCCAACGCCTTGATGATATTGGTATTTTCAAGATAAACTTTCTGGGGTTTCGCTAATGTTTGCAGTAACAATTTTGGTTCGGAAAGGCAGTGAATGACCCCCGCTCTATCCAATAAATAGAGATATTTCACCAACATATTTCTCGCAACCTCGACACTTCCACTCAGGCTGGCTATGTTTGGGGTGAACGGCACCATTTCGGCTATGGTTGCGAGCAGCTTTTTTATTTTCAATATAGTCGCATACTCTATCGCTTCTATTGCGGGCAAATCTTCGTCAAGAGTTTTGTTAATTGCCTGTTGAATTTTTACATAATAAGTTTGTATATCTTCCTTAAAATAAGGATAATATCCATATTCAATATATTTTTGAAATTCGGGTATAATTTTGATTTTTGATACAATTTTGCTTGCTATGCTTCTGTGATTTGTCAAAATATCTTTCAACGACAAAACAGGTAAATCCAATTGATTTTCATATTTCAAAAACTCTCTGAACGACAGTCCTTTAAGCTCATAAACTATCGCTCTGCGCGAGAAATCAACACTCGCCTTGAAAATTTCGAGCATGGAAGACCCTGTAAACACGATGTGCATATTGGGATAACTATCGTATATATTTTTGATTTCCGTACTCCAAGTCCTATATTTATGCATTGTCGTAAAGATAGCGCACAAAAGTGACATTTGTATTTTGCACTAATCTGTCAGAAGTGATGATTAAAGATTCCATTTTTATATGAATTTTGAAAATTTAAAATATCACAAGTGTACACAAAAAATTTCAATTTATTCTGCTTACGGTACAGTCATAGAATACACAAGTTTAAGCATTTTTTTGTTATTAACAATTTTCAGCACCTCAAACTCAGGGCAACGCACTAAAAATATTTACACGGATAATATCCTGATAATCAAACGAAACTTTTGCTGTTTTTTGTAAAAATTGACAAAACGTAATTCTGCAACTATCTGTATATCTGTTAGATATTTTTCTAATGCGTTTGCCCTGCCCTCAAAGTGCAAATTCATACGAAATTCTTGAATTACACACAGACTAATAAAAATCTTGCCAAAATTTAAATAGAGGAAATGTGTTGTATTTTGTTATTTCAAAAATAATTTGTACTTTTGCAATTGAGATTTTGGCGAAAATATACGCAATATTTTCGCCAAAAATAATCAATAATTAATATGCAAAGCATTGAAAACAAAATACTTGTTAAGATAAAAAAATGCGGAAAAGGTAAAGAGTTTTTTGCCTCTGATTTTGCGACTTATGGCGATTCCAAAGCATTGTCCAAAGCATTGTCAAATTTGGTAAAAAAACAAGTGCTTATAAAATTGGCAACAGGCATTTACTATTATCCCAAAGTTGATAAAAAATTGGGTTTGGGTATTTTATATCCATCATTAGATACCATTGCCGAAGCAATCGCAAAACGCGATAAAGCAAGAATTGTCCCGACAGGACTTTACGCTTTAAACCGATTGGGCTTATCTACACAAGTGCCTGCCAACTATGTTTATCTGACAGACGGCTCGCCCCGAAGAATAAAAATTGGCAATGGCAAAGGAATTTTGCTAAAACACACCGCACCGAAAAATCTCGCTTTTAAGACCGATTTGGCAATGCTGATAACTTTCGCATTAAGGGAAATAACGCAAGCGAGAGTTACACAAGAGCATTTAGACAGGTTAAAATATGTATTGCAGCAAGTGCCAAAAGAACATATTTTGCAAGACACCAAGCTAATGCCTGCCTGGATTAAAAAATTAATACTGAAATTATATGAGTAACTTTTTCAAACTGAATGACAATGACCGAAAAACTGTGATTTTACAGACAGGAATAAAAAAGAACAATTTGTTTCCGCAAGTTGTAGAGAAAGATTTATGGGTAACAACTATTTTGCAAATAGTGTTTTCATTGCCTTTTGCCAATAGGCTGATTTGCAAAGGCTTATGTGTAGCTACACCTAAGCCTTTGCAAGTTATTAGCGATTGGCAACTTGATTATGAAAAAATGCAAACAATGATTTATGGCGAATTTTTGCCATTCGATAAACTACTCAAACGAATAGAAGAATTGCAAGAACGGTTTAGAAGTTTGTAAATACAAATTTCCAAATGTCCCCAATATCCCCAAATCTCCGGTCTTTGCCGTGTTTACTTTGGTCGTACCTCGTGCCGTTCACGTCCAAAACAAAGCGGCTACTTCTTCACAACCTTATGCCTCATGCCGTCCACATCCAAAAAATAGATACCTGCGGGATACGGCGACAAGTCTATTGTTTTGGAGTTTGTTCTAAGCAATAAGCGACCGTCCTGCGTATAAACTAAAACGTTAGGTATTTCAGTGCTTTCGATATTGATAATGCCTGTGGTAGGGTTGGGATATATCTGTGAATATTCCTCATCATCAACAACTTCATTGCACACATTAGAAGCACGAGTTACAGCCACCGTATAAGTCTGTTCGGCACTTCCGTCTTCGGCAGTAACGATAATACAAAACGTATTTAATCCAATATCAAGTACCTGTTGTCCATCGCCAACCACTGTGGCAGCAGCGTTGCCCTTTAAAACCGATAGCGTGACAGTGCTAATCGTGCTTGCAACGTTCACCGTATAGCTGTAAGTGGTGGAGCTGAATGTCGGCGTAAGTGTGCCTGCATCCACAGTAATTAGGCTTAAAGACGCGTCTGTACTGTAAGCACGTAAGACAACAACAGTATAGGTCGTTTGCGTAACCCCATCTTCGGCAGTAACAACAATCTCAAATGTGTTTGAACCTGTCTGTAACGCTTTGATACCATCCCCTGTCACAGTAGCAAGTGCACTGTTTTTGGTCGCTATCAGGGTGACAGTTGTAACATTGTTTGCCACATTGACCACATAATTTATATTGTCGGAACTGAAAATCGGACTAAGTGCTCCAACAGTTACTGTCAGGTCGCTCAAAGTAGCATCAGAAGATGGGACTTTAAGTACTACCGCGCTGTCAGCAGGCACTGCGCCCGAACAACCACTTGTAGGGTTCGCGTAATTCACCGCAACACGACCTATACCGTCTGACGATAAGTTATCCCATTGAATTGACACGCTGTGCGTACCCTGTCCTGATTTGACAGTGCCGTTGGTGGCAGTCCAAACATAGTTATTCATATTTTCTTCTGTGCTGTACGAAACAGTCTGCCCAATATACGATTGCATAGTGCCTGTGATAGTGGGACGAGCAATACCCTGTAATGCAACAGATTTTTCGGTGGGAGCTACGGCTTGACAACCCTTTGCGTTGGTGTAGTTCACCGAAACAGAGCCGCTTGGTACGCAATACCATAAAACAGAAATATGATAAGTGCCCTGTCCCGATTGGATAGTGCCACCATTAACCGTCCACATATAGTCTGACATATTCTGTTCTGTGGTATAATTACCAACTTTACCCGCAGGAGTTTGTACGTCACCTAAAACGGTGGGTAGAGAATTTGCTTGCTTTGTTACAATGCTGTCTGTTGGAATAGTAGGGGGATAGCAATTGCCACCGCTATTGTTGGTATAATTTACAGTGATGTGTCCCTCACCCAGAACACAATCCCACTTCACTTTTATTTTATTGCTGCCCTGACCTGATTGTATTGTACCGCCTGTAACATTCCAAATGTAGTCGCTCATACCATTTTCGGTAGTATAGGTGGCAGTGTCGCCTGCGAGAGGTTTGAAGTTGCCTGCTATGCTTGGTGGAGTGGGAGCAACACCATAAATGGTAACACCTTTTGAAGACACACCATCGCTATATGTTATGCTAATTTTGCCCGATGTAACACCGCTATCCCATTTTACATCAACTTGATATGTGGATTGTCCTGACATAATTACTCCATTGGTAACCGACCATAAATAGTCTGTATGTCCCGACTCCACTCCGTAGGTATGGGTTGTATTGGGACAAACAGATTTATTGCCCGAAATAATTTTGACGTTCTTGGGAACGCTTCCCTGTAAAAAAGGATATGTGATACCCTCTTGTATATCCCATATCGTGTCAAAATTCCAATCTACAAAAGCACCTTTTACTTTCATTCCTGCGGTGGTTAAGCCTAAAATATTAATTGTTTGAGTACCACCACTAACAACACCTATACCAGCTAATGTGCCGGTAATATCCAAATTATAATAAAGGTGAGAAATCGTGCCGCCATACGTGTAGCCTATAATTGCTCCCACGAATGGATCACTTCCAGTTACTCCAATAGCAGAGTAACAGTTTATAACCGAACCATTCTGCAGATAACCTACCAAGCCACCTAGATGCTGAGTATGTGAAGAAGTATCAGAAAGAGGATAAACTGATGAGCCTGTCACATAACAATTACTGATAACACCATTGTTGTAGCCTACCAAACCACCTAAAGAATTATAAGCCTTATGAGGAGAAATAGAAACTGAGTCTATGGTAGCATAACAATATCGTATTATTCCCGTATTGTGTCCAACCAAGCCACCAACATGTACCTCACCAAGAAGATTGGATGTTCCTTGTATTTTGCTTCCCTCAACACCTAAATCCTCTATCGTTCCCGTGTTGTATCCAAACAAACCAACAACGTAAGTTGTTCCATCATAAAGATAAATAAAATCTCTATCAACATGCAAGCCTTTTACAGCATAACCTCCACCACTGAAGTGCGCCATAAACTTATTTGTTTCGTCACCTATCGGTAGCCAACCCTCTGCGTTGCCTGATAGATAAGCGGTCAAATCAATATCATTTATCATACGGAAATATTTGTCCGTATGGCTTGCGCCAACAAAACTCCGCACGGCATCCAAGTCTTCTGCTGTAGAAATTTTATAAGGGTCCTGTGCCGTTCCAGAGCCACCTGAAAACTGCGCCTGCACACTACTTGCGAACAACAACATGATTGTTACTGCAAAAAAGGAAATTAGATTTTTGTTCATTGATTTTTATTTTTTGGGGTTAATAATTTGCTGTGAGATTAGCGCATAAATCGGCGAGGTTGCATAGAACACGTTGCAACTAAAAGAGGGACTGTTTTTGGTAAGATTTATGGGAAAAATAAGAGGATAATTCATTGCGCTAAGAGTTTTTAAGACTTCAAACTCTTAGTTCAAAAGCAATAAACAAAGGCGTGAAAACCATTCATCAATCGCTCATTTTACATCAAGGTATTCGGAAAACCATGCAAATAAATAAGCACGAACGGTTCACGCCTATCGGCATGAACTTTCGCAGACTTATTCTCATTTGCTTTTGAAATTTTCCGAATTTCTGATGTAGAGAACAAGAGCCAAAGCTCTAATATGTTAGTTAATTATATTTCTGTTTCTTATTAGTTGATTTTATTTATGCGACAAAGTTAGCATTTTTTATTAATATTTACGCACACTGGCAATTTTGAGGTGCTGTAAATTGTTAATAACCTATACACAACATATCAAAATGAAAATATGCCGTGCTTAGGGTAACAAAAGACACATTAGAAATCCGCTCTGTGTTTCACCTCACACCCGAAAGAATTTAGGGGCGGAGGGAACAGATTTTTTCGAGTTCTGTCGGGAAAATTTTCCTGACATATACCTTTCTCTCTTGTAATAAAAACTTATTTTTCTAACCAAAGGGAAAAGAAGCGGTCGTAAACGTAATAGCCGCCGTTTTCGTCTTGCAGTATTAGCATTTTATTGGACAAGGATTTTAAAGCTAATTTAACACTACTAAGGGCAGTAAGGTTGTGCCTGAGAATAAAGGTGCTCTCAAACGGAGAAGATACCTTATGCTCTTTAGCAATTGCCCTTAGCAGGCGCAGTTGTCCTGTGGTAACAATTTCGCAGTAAGTTTTAAAAGTGGCACTTTCTTCCTGTAAAATATCTTCAATTATAAACTCAACATCCTGCTTTTCTATCTTCGCTTTTTCGGCAGCGAATAACTGATTTAAGATGAATTGAATGTACCACGTGTGCCCCATCATTTTTTCATAAACATAATCGAAAACATCGGGGTCGAGTGCTTTGCCATAGTCGTCAAACATTTTTAGGGCAAACTTACGATAAGTAGCCAAAGGAATTTCTTTTAACCCAATTTTCTGTGTACTTTGATAAAATGGGCGATTGACTGCCGAAAACATCGCATCCATCAGATGCTTTTTGCTGCCAGCAAAAATAAATTTTATGTTTGGTAAAAATTGCATATATGAGCGCAACAAAGCCTCTACACCTTTTTCGGGATAATCAATAATTTGCTGAAATTCATCAATTGCAATATAGCATCTCTTGCCAGACGCTTTGAGGTATGCAAAAATTTCCTGTAATCCCACTTCGGACTGTTCGGCTTGTATATCTAACGTTACGGCAGGCTCACCTGTTATAACATCAAAAGAAAACGATGGACGAAAACTTTTGAAAAACGCGGAAACACGTTTTATCATAGATGTAGAATGATTATCTAACTTTCCGAGAACGGTTTTGCCCAGCAATGTTACAAATTCATGCAAGTTCTGTGTAGAAAATATGTCCAAATAAAAGCAAGACACATTTTTATCGCGCTTGTTCAGCTGATAAAAAAGCATTATGTATTAAGCCTGTCTTTCCCAGACGACGCGGACTTATCAACGAGATATTACGGTCGTTAGACAAAGCCGAAATTATTTTTTCGGTTTCTGTTTTTCGGTCGCAAAAATAGACCGGACTGTGATAACCATTCACTAAAAAAGGGTTATTTAATTTCTCACTCATCTTGATTTTCATTTCTTTATAAAACATAAAATATGAAACATAAAACATGAAACATAAAATATGAAGTGCAAATATACAAAATGTTAAGACAAAATAGACACATTTGCTGTAAATTGTTGATGACCTACACACAACATATCAAAATGAAAATATACCAACAACTCTCCAAAGTTATTAACCACCACTGTGCTTCCGCACACCCTCGCAATACCCGCAATCTCGCTATCGTAGTCGTGAGTTATTAACAATTTTTTTGTTAATAACGCGTTGATAATATGTTAATAAATTTATTTATTGATTATAAGCGTATTATGTAAATAGAGTGGGATTTTATGGGAAGAAATGGATAAAAATGGGATTTTTTATAAAACTATTCTCTAACTTTGGGATTTGAAAACGCCACAAGGCATATTAAAACGCCACAAGGCATATTATATAACGCCACAGGTTATATAACGCCACGAGGCACATAAAAACGTAAAAACGCCACAAGGCATAATTAAATCCTAAAAACAATAACGATGCTCGGAAAAGAATATGGCAAGGTTGATACCGCCGGACGCTTCAAGTTTCCGTCTGCTTACAAAAAGCAGCTTATAGCTGTTATTGAGCAGGGGTTTGTTATTCGCAAGAGTATCTTTGAAGAATGTTTGGAACTCTATCCTCGTGCCGAATTTGAAAATGAGAAAAATGCGACCATTGCCAAATTAAATCCATATAATCGCACAGACCGCTTACTCATTCGTAAAATTTCAGAAGGCAACCTCGTAGAACTCGACAGCAGCGACCGTATTCTTATCCCTGCCGACCAGAAAAAAGCCGCACAAATTGAAAAAGACATTGTAATGAATGCGCGTGGTAACGTGATTGAAATTTGGGACGAAAAAGCCTACAGAACTTCCGTTGAGCAACCCGATGTCGATTATGCCGATATGCTTGAAAAGCGACTTGGCAACACACAATCCTAACCCTTTATTAAAACAAACCTGCAGCAATGCAAACAGCATATAAAAATGTACCACATACCTGTCTTATTAAAATCTTCAGTCGATGCACTCAATATCAGAAAGGGCGGAATATATGCCGACACAACGCTTGGAGGCGGAGGACATAGCAGAGAAATACTCGAAAAACTTGGCGGAAGCGGACATTTATACTCATTTGACCAGGACGAAGATGCGATAAAATATGTTATGGAAAGCGGTTTAACCGAAAGCCCAAACTTTACGCTCATTGATAAAAATTTTACTTTTCTGTCAAATTATTTGACACTCTATGGAGTGACGGAAATCGACGGATTACTTGCCGATTTGGGAGTAAGTTCACATCAGTTCGATGTCGCGGAACGCGGCTTCTCCATAAGAGAAAATGCCCCACTTGATATGCGGATGGACAGACGGCAGCCCTTAAATGCAAGCGATATTGTGAACAGCTACGAACAAGAAAAGTTGTCAAACATTTTTTACCTGTATGGCGAACTTTCAAACGCTCGCAAAATTGCTTCGATAATTGTTAAAGAACGACAAACAAAGCGTATAGACGACACACAAACACTGATTGAGATTTTACAAAATCTTGCTCCAAAAGGAAAAGAAAATAAATTTTTTGCGATGGTTTTTCAGGCGTTAAGAATTGAGGTGAATAACGAGTTACAAGGGCTGGAAAAATTATTGCAGGAAGCCACAAAAGCACTTGTAAAAGGTGGACGGATTGTTGTCCTGTCTTATCATTCTCTCGAAGACAGAATGGTTAAGAGATGGATGAGGACAGGAAATATAGAGGGAAAGTTAGAAAAAGATTTTTATGGAAATATTATTGCTCCGCTAAAACCTGTTGTAACAAAAGCCATAGTTCCAAGTGAGGAAGAAGTAGAAAAAAATCCACGCGCAAGAAGTGCGAAAATGAGAGTTGCCGAAAAGCTATAATAAACTGTTCACACAGGAAGCACTATGACAAAAGATAAAAAAGACAGAAAAACGAACTTTAACAATATCCTCGACGGATCGGTTGTCGTCAGAGATTTGTTTCAGAAAAATCGTCTTTTACTCGTCATAATATTTTTTATGAGCCTGTTTTTAATATGGAATAACCACTATACTGAAAGTACGATAAAAAAAATAAACAGATACCAAAAAGATATAGAAGAATTAAACTATATACGTCTTTCCACAGAGAACGAACTTACATACATAAGTCGCCCATCGTCTGTGGCAAGAACTTTAGAAAAAACAGGTATTACGGAATCTAAAATTCCACCGACAAAAATAATGATTGTGCAACCGAAGTGACAACTACAACAATGGCAAAAGACGAAAACAGAAATAAGTTTATTAAGGTGTATATTATATATGCACTTTCAATTCTTTTTGGTATTGCCATTATCATCAAAATTGCACTTTTGATGTATGTTGAAGGTCCTGATTTAAGAAAACATTCAAAGAAGCAACATGTAGGTAAGCAGGTGATAAACGGTATCAGAGGTAATATCTATTCCTCCGATAACGTTCGGCTTGCGTCTTCGTATTTGCATTTTGATGTTCGGCTTGATTTGAGTAACACAACAGTCAGTAAAGAAAATTTCTATAATGAAATAAATCCTCTTTGCGACAGTCTTGTAAAAATGTTCGGCGCAAACCGCAAATATTTCAGCAAAAAAATAATTCAAGCACGAAACGCAAACAATCGCTATCTGCTTCTAAAAAAAGACCTCACTCACGAACAGGTAGCCCGACTTGAGCGTTTTCCCTTACTGAAAAAAGGTGTCACTTTCTCAGTCGAAAAAAAACAAAAACGAAATAACTCCAAATTTGCATTTCGCACTGTCGGATATCCTGCAACACAGTGGAGAAAGGCTGTCGGGCTTGAGGAAGCATACGACACATATCTCGCAGGCACAAGAGGGGAAAGAGTTGTACATAAGATAGCGACAGGAGTTTGGCGTCCTGTATATAAGTTTAATACAATAGAGCCAAAGAATGGAAATGATATTATTTCTACTATAGACACGCGCATCCAAGATGTTACCGAGAGTGCACTAAAAAAGTGTATGATCGACAATGAAGCAGAGCATGGAGTTGCAATCTTAATGGAAGTTTCTACCGGAAAAATCACATCCATAGCAAATCTTACAAAAAATGAAAACGGAAGTTTTGTAGAGGACTACAACTATGCGATAGGCGAAAGTGTCGAGCCGGGTTCTACATATAAACTCGCATCCGTAATGGCTATTCTCGAAGATACAAAATATGACATCTCAATAAAAGTTCCAACAGGAAGCAAGAGGTATGGTGACAGATGGATGTATGACTCACATCATGATGAAAACAGAACGGTTACATTGCAGGAAGCATTTGAGAAGTCGTCTAATGTTGGCATTTCCGACCTTGCCGACAGAACATTTGCCTCCCGTTCCAAAGATTTTATCTCTTATATGGAACGTTTCGGTCTTACAAAAAAACAGGGTATTGATATAAAGGGAGAGGGAGAACCCTATACAAATACTGTTGGCAGCAAAACATGGTCAAAAGTAACTTCCATACCGTGGATGTCTATCGGATATGAAGTACAAGTTACGCCACTTCAAATTCTTTCGCTCTACAATGCAGTTGCAAATAACGGAAAACTTCTAAAGCCACAATTTGTAAGTGAGATAAAACGTGGGGAGGAGATTATCCGTCCCTTTAAACCAATTGTACTGAACAAAGAAATATGCAGCAAGGAAACGCTTGAACAAATGCGTAAAATGCTTGAGGGCGTTGTAGAAAAAGGAACAGCGAAAAGTTTATCGAAATCACTGTACAAAATTGCAGGAAAAACTGGAACAGCACAGACAAATTATGCCTATAGAAACACAGAACAAAAAATGAAATATCGCGCAACATTTGTGGGATATTTTCCCGCAGAAAATCCCAAATATTCCTGTATAGTAATGATAAGCGACCCGCAAAAAAATCGTCAATATGGTGGCGAAGTTGCAGCTCCTGTATTTAAAGAAATTGCCGATAAGGTATATGCGACATTTTTTATAGATTATGTCACAATAAACGATACTTCCGAAAATATTATTATTGCGAAAGAAACAAATAATATTCCTCAACTTAACATGAGCCGCCCTTATGCAACTTCCAATGATATACCCGATGTTGTCGGAATGAATGCGCGTGACGCTGTATATCTCCTCGAAAAACAAGGGCTTAAAGTAGTATTGAACGGACTTGGAAAAGTAGTGAGTCAATCCGCATATATAAAAGAAAAAACAATTGTACTTGCATTGGAACAATGAAGAAATTATCAACCTTAATAAAAAATATTGAGATACTCGAAGAAGTCGGTGCGCAAGACGTATCTGTTTCTTCGCTTACTCTCGACTCCCGCAGCGCGGTTGCGGGAAGTTTATTTTTTGCCGTTAAGGGTGAGCAGGCAGACGGACATTTATTTATAGACAAAGCTATCGCAAATGGTGCGGTAGCAGTTGTATGCGAAAATATACCGTCTGACAGAAACAGTTCCGTAACGTATTTGCGTGTAAAAAATTCTACATTAGCTGTAGGTTTTGTCGCCTCATCTTTTTATGACAATCCATCACAAAAGTTACAGTTAGTCGGTGTTACAGGCACTAATGGAAAAACAACTGTTGCAACTTCGCTCTATAATCTCTTTCGACTGTTGGGACACAGAACAGGACTTCTATCTACGATTGAGAACATAATAGAAGATGAAGTTATTCCATCGACACATACTACGCCTGATGCTATTGAACTTAACGCCCTGCTCGCTCGTATGATAGACAGCGGGTGCACACATTGTTTTATGGAAGTAAGCTCGCACGCCATCGTTCAGGGACGTATCGCAGGGATTACGTTTAGAGGCGGTATTTTCACAAATCTTACGCGCGACCACCTCGACTATCACAAAACATTTGCGGAGTACTTGAAAGCGAAAAAAACATTTTTCGACAATCTCACTTCGGAAGCATTTGCACTCACAAATAAGGATGACAGAAACGGCGAAGTAATGCTTGAGGGCACACGTGCAAAAAAATATACATACAGTGTTTACGGAATGGCTGACTTCAAAGGAAAAATTCTCGAAAACACTTTTGACGGACTTCTTCTTGAACTTAACAGGACGGAAGTAGCAACGTTTTTTGCGGGTAATTTTAATGCGTACAATCTTACTGCCATATATGGGTCTGCGATTTTACTTGGGGAAAAAACAGAAGATGTCTTAAAAGCGATAAGCGTTCTCACCCCTGCGCGGGGACGATTTGAGATAATAAATATCGCAGGTATCAATGCAATTGTTGATTATGCACATACTCCTGATGCGCTCGACAATGTACTGAAAACTTTGCATGACGTAAGACGACCATCACAAAAAATTATATGCGTTGCAGGTGCGGGTGGAAATCGTGACAGCGGCAAGCGTCCTCTTATGGCAAAAATCGCGTTTTCTCTTTCCGACAGACTTATTTTGACAAGCGATAATCCGCGAAACGAAAATCCTGAAAGTATAATAAATGATATGTTGCAAGGACTGACAATAGAACAACAAAAGGAAGTGCTTGTCATCACAGACCGCTATCAGGCAATCAAAACAGCGTGTGCCATTGCAAACAAAGGGGATATTATTCTCGTTGCAGGCAAGGGACACGAAACCTATCAGGAAATTAACGGAGTAAAACATCATTTTGATGATAGAGAATGTTTAACAAAATTATTACGGAGGTTGTAATATGCTATATCACTTATTTGATTATTTAAAAGATATATGGAATATCCCTGGTGCAAGGCTTTTCCAATATATTTCCTTTCGTTCGACAATGGCATTTGTTATGTCCCTCACAATAGCAATGATATTCGGTAAAAAAATAATTTTATTGTTAAAGAAAAAACAAATAGGGGAAACTATCCGTAATCTCGGTCTTGAGGGCGAGAATAAAAAAGTCGGCACACCCACTATGGGCGGACTTATCATAATGGCTGCAATTCTTGTTTCTGTGCTTTGCTTTGCCCAATTGGACAATTTTTATATTATTCTAATGCTCACTACAACTATATGGCTCGGAGCGATGGGATTTATAGACGACTACATAAAAGTATTTAAACATAATAAAGACGGACTATCGGAAAAATTTAAAATAACAGGACAAGTAATTCTCGGCATTATCGTAGGACTTACTATTTGGCATTTTACCGATTCCTTAAAGACGACAATTCCATTTGTTAAAGGAAATGAACTTGACTACCGTTGGTTTTTCTCCTTTTTGGAAAGCGAACATTGGGGAATTTACGCATGGATATTTTTTGTGGTTCTTGTAACTTTTATAATTACCGCTGTTAGCAATGGTGCTAATCTTACTGACGGATTGGACGGTCTTTGCGCGGGCACATCTGCCGTTATAGGTCTTGCTCTCGGTCTTCTTGCGTGGGTTTCTGGCAACGTAATAATGGCTGACTATTTAAACATAATGTATTTGCCAAACACAGGTGAGCTTATGGTTTTCATGTCTGCTTTTGTCGGTGCGATGATAGGATTTTTATGGTATAATACTTTTCCCGCACAAATATTTATGGGCGATACAGGAAGTTTGATGGTCGGAGGAATTATTGCCGTCTTTGCAATTCTTATTAGAAAAGAATTATTAATCCCCCTTTTGTGCGGCGTATTTCTCATCGAAACAGTTTCTGTCATTATCCAAAGAACATGGTTTAAAATCACAAAAAAAAGATATGGTGCAGGACACAGAGTATTTTTGATGACACCTATCCATCATCATTTTCAAAAAAAAGGCATGGCAGAAGCAAAAATAGTAACACGATTTATTATCGTAAGTATTCTTCTTGCAGCATTAACATTACTAACACTTAAATTAAGATAAAATGTACACGTCACTAATTGAGCAGCAAAGACCGACATTATCCAGCATGTTGTACCAAATGAGAAACAAAACACTTCGCGAAGCATTCGTTGATTTTCGTTCTATGGAACATCGTCTTGAACACGTTGCAATGGTGCGGGGAGTTGAATATGTAAACGACTCTATGGCATGTAATATAAATTCCGTATGGTTCGCATTAGAAAAAATACATAATAAAAATATAACGTGGATTGTCGGGGGACAAACAAACAAGTCTGACTTTTCCGACCTGCGTACACTTGTAGAAGAAAAAGTGAAAAATATTATTTGTCTTGGACTTGACAATAGACCGATATTATCGGAATTTGGGAATATGGGTAAACTTATAATCGAAACGAATACAGCCGAACAAGCAGTTAATACGGCGTACTCTATTGCACAAGAGGGAGAAGTCGTATTGCTTTCGCCGGGCTGTCCAAGTTTTGATCTTTTTGAAAGTTTTCAAGATAGAGGAAACCAATTTAAGAGTGCTGTTTTTGAATTGTAGTGCGGATTTGATAGCGATATAAAAAGTAGTATTATGGAAACGAAAGGCATATATAAATATTTTAAGGGGGACAAAGGGCTTTGGGTTATCCTTTTGTTTCTTTCTGCCGTATCGTTATTGGCAGTATATAGCTCTACAAAAAATCTATTCGGACGTTTTGCATTTGTTTTCGTAGGGCTTGGTATTGCATGGTGTGTACATCATATAAAATACACTCGTCTGTATTATCTTGCGCCTGTCATTTACTTGTTTTCAATCGCACTTCTTATTGCGACAATTGCGATAGGAACAAATATTAACGAGGCAAGCAGATGGCTCAAAATTCCAATAATAAATATGACGTTCCAAACGTCAGAATTAGCAAAGGTCGCTCTTATAATGTTCTTGGCGTATCTCTTTTCGGAACATAAGGACAAGCTGAAGGAAAGAAATACTTTTTTCAAAATAACTTTTTACATCACAATCGTCTGTGGCTTGATATTTCTTGATAACTTTTCAACTGCTGCTATTTTGTTTCTTGTTTCAATGTTGATGATGTTTATAGCAGGTATTCCCGCAAAATATCTTTTTGGACTGTTCGGCTCAATTGTTTTGCTTGGAGCAATAATTGTATCCATTTCTTTTATTGTTCCGAACGAAAAACTTCCAAACCGTTTTGTCACGTGGAAAAATCGTATTGAGAATTTTACTGATAAAACACCTGATGTACAAGACAACCTCACTGTCAATTGGCAAAAAAATCAGGCAAAAATGGCAATAGCAGAGGGAGCGAAGAATGGCTTTATCGGGAAGATGCCAGGGAATAGCAGTCAATATATGCTTCCACATCGCGAAAGCGATTACGTCTATGCTTTTATAATCGAAGAGTGGGGCTGGATTGGTGCTATTCTTGTACTGCTTGCATATTTCTGGATTTTTAGACGTTGCACACTTATCGCGCGAAAATGCGAGAAAAATTTTGGGATGTATCTCGTGCTCGGATTTGGATTGCTTTATACTATTCAGGCACTCGTAAATATGGGCGTTGCCGTAACGCTGCTTCCTGTTACAGGGCAGACGTTGCCTTTTGTGAGTGCCGGTGGCTCATCTCAAATTGTTACGGCAGCGGCATTTGGTATAATATTAAATATAAGTTCGCAACAGGATGTTTAGAATTATTATAAGCGGCGGCGGCACAGGAGGACATATTTTTCCTGCGGTTGCAATTGGGCAGTCTATTCGTAACGAGATGCCGAACGCTGAAATACTTTTTGTCGGCGCAAAGGGACGTATGGAAATGGAAAAAATTCCACAGGCGGGATTTAATATTGTCGGGCTTCCTGTTGCAGGTATAAACAGAAAGCAAATCTGGAAAAATTTTTCTCTCCCTTTCAAACTTGTTGCCTGCTTTTATAAGGCACGCAGAATAATAAAAACATTTAAGCCGAATGTAGTCGTTGGTGTGGGCGGATATGCGAGCGCACCTGTACTTTGGACAGCAGAACGAATGAATATCCCCTGTCTTATACAGGAACAAAACTCATATCCGGGTGTCACAAATTTATCTCTTGCACGCAAGGCAGAGCGCATTTGTGTTGCATATACAGGAATGGAAAAATATTTTCCAAAGAATAAAATCGTTCTCACAGGCAATCCTGTAAGACAAGATATAAGTGGCAACGCAGACATTCGCTCCGAAGCAATAAAGTTTTACGGACTTGAAGAAAACAAAAAAACAATTCTTGTAATAGGGGGAAGTTTAGGTGCACGAACATTGAACGATGGAATGTCCGCAAGCATTGATACTTTTCTTGCAAGCGGCTATCAGGTATTGTGGCAGACAGGCAAAATATATTACGATAAAATTTCGCAATCGTTGCAGGGTAAAAATCTGAAAGGGCTTGTGGTGCTTGATTTTATCAAAAATATGAACTTTGCCTATTCGGTAGCAGATATTATAATTTCTCGTGCAGGTGCGCTTTCAATCTCGGAATTATCAATAGTCGGTAAACCTGTAATCCTCGTCCCTTCGCCCAATGTAGCCGAAAATCATCAATGGAAAAATGCGATGGCACTTGTAGAAAAAAATGCCGCAATTATGATTGAAGATAAGGATGCGATAAGGGATATATGTGGCGTTGCAAGCGGTCTGCTCGAAGATGAAGAAAAGCAAAAGCAACTTTCTCGCAATATACTTCTAATGGCAAAGCCAAATGCAACTTCTGAAATTCTAAAAGAAGTGCTTTCTATCGCTCGCGCAAAAAAAATATATTTTCTCGGAACAGGTGGTATTGGAATGAGTGCACTTGCAAGATATTTTATGCTTAAAGGTGTTGAGGTGTTTGGCTACGACCGTGTTTGTACCCCGCTCACACAACAGCTCGAAAAAGAGGGTGTGGTTATTCATTACGAAGAAAATCCGCAAAAAATTCCTGCAGACATTGATGAAGTTATTTATACTCCTGCTATTCCTTCTGATAATTTGGAATGGAACTATTTACGCTCACTTGGCGTTCCAATAAAAAAACGTGCTGTTGTTCTTGGAGAAATATCACGCAAATATAAAACTATCGCTGTGGCGGGAACACATGGAAAAACATCTACCGCAACTATGACGGCTTTTCTGCTTAAAGACCGTGTAGCTTTTCTCGGCGGTATCTCAAATAATTTTAACAGCAATTTTCTTTACAGCAAAAACGCGAAGTTTTGTGTCGCGGAAGCAGATGAATATGATCGTTCATTCTTGGAGTTGCACCCTGAATACAGCATTATCACATCTGCCGATGACGATCATCTTGATATATACAAAACATCTGACGAAGTAAAAAAGGCTTTTTCCAAATTTGCAAATCTTACAAAGGGATTGCTTGTTGTTAAAACAGGTCTTGAGAAAATACTGAACTTGGAAAACGTGTGTACGTATTCGCTACAATCTTCGGAAGACTCTTGCGCATTTGCAAGAAATGTAAAGATTGAGAACGGTAATTATTGTTTTGACTACGTCTGCAAAGATGAAGTGATTTCAGGTTTATCGTTAAGGGGCAGCGGCGAATATAATGTAGAAAACGCAATTGCAGCAATAACAATAGCGTTAAAAACAGGAGTCAGTGCTTCTGATATAAAAAAGTCATTGCCTCTGTTTACAGGTGTAAAGCGGCGATTTGACGTGAGAGTAAAAAAGTCCGATATAGTTTATGCTGACGACTATGCTCATCATCCGAAAGAAATTGAAACGAGCATAAGGTCATTCAAAAAACTTTACCCTGAATATTTTTTGCTTCTTGTATTCCAACCGCACCTGTACTCCCGCACACGCGACTTTGCAGAAGATTTTGCAAAGAGTTTGTCGCTTGCCGATGAACTTGTACTGCTTGATATTTATCCTGCCAGAGAGCTTCCGATAGAAGATATTTCGTCAAAAACAATCGGGCAGTATGTATCAAAAATTCCGCTGCAATACGAAACAAAAGAAAATTTACTCGCGTTTTTACAAACGCGCTTAGATAAAGAAAGTCGCCCTGTGCTATTAGTAACGATGGGTGCAGGGGATATAGATACGCTTGTCGCACCAATAGAAAATTTTACTGCGAAAAAATGATAGACAAAATAAAATATATATGGCGAATTATTCGTCTTCCTTTACTTACAGCAATTGTTGTAGCAGGGGGTATTTTTGCTGTTGTCAAAACGCAACAAAAACAAAATTTACTCAAAATAAACAGTGTGAACATAACAGTATCTCGTGGTGGTGACATTGTCTATCTGCAAAAACACGACATTGAGAATTACCTCTACGGCGACCATAAAGTTTCCCTTGACTCTGGCAAAGAAATAAATGAAGTCAATATACATTATGTAGAAAATTTGCTCAGGGAAAATCCATACGTCAGGCATGCCGAAGTGTATGTTTCGCAGGATGGAATAATTTACCTTGACATAGAACAAAGACAGCCTGTGTTAAAGGTTTACAATAAGAATAACGAAGTATTCAATATAGACAAAGACGGTATCATAATGCCAAACAATCCAAAATATCCCGCATATATTCGTGTCGCGAACGGAAATATTTCTGCAAAATACCACGATGGGGATACTGCAAAAAATATATTGCATAGTATATTTATGCTGTCCCGGAATATTTCTGCCGATACCGTTATGGATGCGCTTATTGAGCAGATATACGTCAATGAAAAAAACAATATTATACTAATTCCAAAAGTTGGTGACGTTGCAATTATTTTCGGGAAAGCAACAAATATGAAAGAGAAAATAAAAAAGATAAAAGATTTTTACACTGCCATTCCATCGTTTAATTCGGAAAGGAGATACAAAGTATTGGATGCGCGGTTTAGAGATCAAATTGTAGGTATAAAAAAAGAAAATTAATTATGGAAAACAACATTATCGTAGGATTAGACATTGGGACAACAAAAATTGTTGCTGTCGTAGGTGAACGCAGTCGAAATGGGAAGTACAAAGTTCTCGGTTATGGACATAATCCCTCGGCAGGAGTGCACCGTGGCGATGTTCTAAATATTATACATACGGCAGACTCCATCACAAAAGCCGTCAGGCAGGCAAGTGAGATTTCTGGAATAGAGATTAAAGAAGTGTATGTTGGAATTGCGGGTCAGCATATCCGTACATTCCAATTAGAGCGCGAAATAACTCGTTCAAATCCTGACATTGAAATTTCATCTGCCGAAATTCGAGAGTTTATAAAAAGACAGTACAACACTGCGGTAAAACCGGGAGAAAAGATTATCCATGTATTGCCACAATTTTTTGCTTTAGATAATCATTCGGATATTTCGGAAAACGATATAGTAGGAATGGCGGGAAATCAGTTGAGTGCCAGCTTCCACGTAGTTACTGCAAACGAAATAGCACTGCGAAATATCTATCGTGCCGTCAAACACGCAGGACTTTCTGTGGCGGGATGTATCTTAGAGCCGTTCGCGAGTGCCGAGTCTGTATTGGATTCTCGCGACCGCACAGTCGGTGTTGTACTTGTTGATATAGGTGGCGGTACTACTGATATTGCAATTTTCAATGAGGGTGTACTCGTGCATACGGCTGTTATTCCTATTGCTGGAAATATGATTACAAGCGATATTAGAAACGGATGTTCACTCGAAAGAGATATTGCAGAAAAATTAAAAAAGCAGTTCGGTACAATTTTTCCCGAAGCGGACGGCGATAATAAAATTATCTCTATTCCGGGCTACAGAAATCAACCTGCGCGTGAAATATCCCAAACATCTTTGGCAGGAGTAATCAAAAGTAGGGTAGAAGAAATTTTGGGACTTGTCGATTACGAAATAAAAAATTTGAATATAGCAAAACCTTTTATAGGGGGCATTGTTCTCACAGGCGGTGGCTCTAAACTGAATGGTATTATTTCTTTTTCAGATTATATCACAGGGATGGATTCTCGTCAGGGGTATTCTAACGAGCACTTGGATGAGTCGCCATTTACAGAAGAATTAAAAGACCCGATTTTTGCTACTGCTATAGGGCTTCTTATTTTTGGGATAAGAGATGAGGAAGAAAAAAATTTGTCTTCGGGAAAAAATCGCGAGCCTGTTGATGTGCCCATCGTTCCGCCCACTCCAGAGCCTGACAAGCCTGTGAAACCTGTTAAGCCTGTTAAGCCATCAGGAACTAAAGGATTTTGGGATACTGTAGCTGGTCTTGTAACAAGGATATTCGACCCTGAAGAAGGAAAAATTAATTAATAAAAAAATACAGATATGGAAGAATTACAATTTGATTTACCGAAAAGAGAATCATCCTACATCAAGGTTATAGGTGTCGGTGGTGGAGGCGGTAACGCCGTAAAAAATATGTATCGCGAGGGTATCACAGGTGTGGACTTTATTATTTGCAATACGGATGCACAAGCACTCGCGAACAATCCTGTTTCAGTAAAAGTACAGCTTGGCATGGGACTTGGTGCGGGAAATCATCCCGAAGTTGCACGTGCCGAAATCGAAAAAAAGAGAAGTGAAATAAAACAACTTCTCGAAAACAATACGCGTATGCTTTTTATCGCTGCCGGAATGGGTGGCGGAACAGGCACAGGTGCTGCGCCTGTCGTTGCAGAGATTGCAAAGGAAATAGAATTGGAAGATGACATCAAAAAAATTCTTACTGTTGCAATTGTTACAACACCATTTTCTTTTGAGGGAAGAAAGCGCAGGGAACAAGCTGCCGAAGGGCTTAAAAATCTTCGCAAAAACGTCGATGCGATTATTGTTTTGAATAGTGATAAGTTGCTTGACTACGACAAAACATTAGACGTATTGGGTGGATTTGCGCTTATGGATAAGGTTATTTGCACTGCGGCAAAAGGTATTTCGGAGATAATAACAAAAGACTCTTATATCAATGTCGATTTTAAGGATGTTAATACTGTGATGAGAGAAAGCGGAGTTGCGCTTATGGGCTATGGTATGGCTTCGGGGGAAAACCGCGCCAGATTAGCGATAGAGGAAGCACTCGATGCTCCACTCCTTAATGACAATAGTATCAGAGGGGCAAAAAACGTTCTGTTTCACGTGTCATTCAGTACGAAAAATCCGCTAAAAATAGAGGAGTTGCGTATTATCACCGATATTATCACAGAGCATACAGGTGTTGATAGTGCTGATATTATTTGGGGCGGCGGGGAAGACGAGTCTGTAAACGACAATCTTGTTATTACTCTTATCGCTACAGGATTTGATGAAAAAACGTTTGACAAGGGACGTACTGTTGTTGGTATAAACGGCGAAGATATTGAGCGTCCGTCATCGGGGCTGTCAAGTGCAAACAGTTCGCCGAAGCCGAAAGTTTTTCTCACTCTTGATGATGATGTGGTGGCGCAGCCGACTGTTTCCAAGATTTTTGAAGCTCAAGCAATGCCCGCAACTACGGAAGTTCCTGCGCAGGTGAAGCCTGTTGCAGAAGATGAGGAAATGCCTGCATTTATAGTTGAGATGGCTGCTGCTATTCCGACGAGGGTTGATATGCCTGTGGCTGCTAACATTCCGACGAGGGTTGATATGCCTGTGGCTGCCAACATTCCGACGAGGGTTGATATGCCTGTGGCTGCTAATATTCCGACGAGGGTTGATATGCCTGTGGATACTGCAATAGTCGATATGACTGCGCCTGCTGCTATTCCGACGAGGGTTGATGTGCCTGTGGCTGCTAACATTCCAACGAGGGTTGATGTGGCTGCAACTGTTAAAGACAGAAATATTCCGACCAAAAGTGACATGGGGCAGACGTTAAATGCCGTTGTTGAAGAACGTATGCGCAGGATGAGGGCACTTAAAGAACAGATGGCATCTTCGGTCGGATTTGAGCAGATTGCGAAAGAGCCTGCATACTCTCG